>NZ_CACVBO010000002.1:300000-600000 GCF_902728235.1 Lentimonas sp. CC4 | reverse complement strand
AACGGTTACAAAAAAATGGTGCCAGAAAACAGATTAGTCGATGGCGCCGCATTCCACCACTACGGCGGAAGTGTGGAGGCGCTCTCGAAGGTGCATGAGGCGCATCCGGACATGAATATTGTTTTCACTGAGGGTTCGAAATGGGGCACCGAAGGAATGGATGCGATCGTCCAATTGTTCCGCAACTGGAGCACCAGCTACATGAACTGGGTCACCATGACCACCCGAACTTTGGATGAGCACAATCAGGGTCCCTACAACCATGCCAAGATACTCAGCCCGACAATGCTGGTGCAGGAGGACGGAGACAGCAAGGAGTTCTATAAAACGCCCGAGTTTTATCTCTACGGACAATTTTCAAAATTCATCCGCCCGGGAGCGGTGCGTATCGACAGCAGTGCAGGCACCCCCGAAACCGTTTCGAACGTGGCCTTCCGAAATCCCGACGGAACGATTGTAGTGGTCGTCGTGAACCAGAACCCATGGGTGCAACGCTTCTATCTACGGATGGGAGAGTCCCAAACGGCCAGCTCGATTCCGCCTTCGACCGTGGCGACCTATCTCTTCCCCGCCACCCTACCATCCATGACACTCGATCCCGTTGCCCCGCCGCAGATAATTGGACCGGAAATACCGACCGGGACAGGCAAAATACTGAAGCAATGGTGGCTCAATACACCCGACTTCTATAAGGTCAAGGATGTGTATGCGGACGCTGGCATACCAGCAAACCCAGCAGGATCGGTCTTGCTTTCGGAAATGAATACGAAGGATGAATGGGAAGCGCAGTCCATCAGTTTGCTACGGGGCTATGTCCACCCGAATATGACAGGAGAGTATACCTTCTATGTCCTCGGCAACAGCAAAGCACAGCTCTATTTAAGCAGCGACGCAGATCCCGAAAACACACAAGAAATCGCCGTTTGCTCGAGTTGGGCGCGAAGCTTCGACCAACATCCAGATCAGAAATCGAAGCCGATCCGCCTCGAAGCCGGACGAAAATATTACATAGAAGCGCGCCAGACTGGTAAGAAAAAGAATGGACGTGTCTCCGTCGCCTGGGATCTACCGGGCCTGGAGAATCAGACTGTGATATCCGGTAAATTCATTTCAGAATTCACGGAATAGGCAGCACCCTCAACTTGCAATACAGGCGTTCAAGAATCCGGCCACACAGTAGAGTCTAGAAGATTGTCATATTTTCAATTTGGATGATTACTCGCCCCAAGGGGGCAACCTATATCAGCCCGGGGCAACGCCCCGGGAATTCAAACTCCAGACAGCCAGCCCTGAAAGGGCGTTCTATTCGATAGGCCAAGCCTTTGCGCGCTTAAATACGGCTCATCGTCATTTACTGAGGAAAGGTATGGCAAGGAAGCTGGATTGAAGTTCATAGGGGTGTGCCCATCACACTCCCAATCTCCCCCTCTCTAGCGCAAGCGGTTGTAAAATATTACGTATCCTCAGCCAAAGAAGCTGAGTGCGAAGCCCGCTAAACCAGTGGTTCTATGCATCCACTCTCCGGTAAATGACGATGCACCTTAAATACTGGGGCAAGCGGCTGGAAGCACGCTTCTACTGTGGCTTAAATTAGTGCCATTCGGGTTTGGCGTGTGTCGGAGTGCCCCTGGGGCATTGGTTGATCCCTCAACCGCCAGAAGCACGACGGATCAATTTGACAGGCAGTGTCACTTGAGCTTTAGCTGGCTTATCCCCATCCATTAAAGTTTGCAGCATTTCCACTGCCTTAATTGCCAGGTCACCCAAAGGCTCTTCAATCGTCGTGAGCGGCGGAACCAGTAATGAAGAGAGTCGGTCATTTTCCCCTCCGATCACGGCAATGTCTTTGGGAATCTCCTGCTTCAAAACATAGTGAAGCAAGTGTAGCGCTTCGACCGCCTCCATACTTGAACCGGGCACGTAGACCGCATCGGCCCGCATACGCACGAGACTATTGAGTGCCACATAGAAAGGCTCTCCTTGCGCCACCGTCAGAAACAAATTTTCATCCAGACTTAGGCCTGCCTCTTGGAGTCCCCGCTTAAAGCCCCTCAATCGAGCCCTATTGGGCGCGCCATCGTAGGCAAAAAAGGCTGGGCGCTTACGCCCGCATTCGACGAAGTGCAGTGCTGCAAGATAGCCGGCCTGCTCATGATCCGAATTCACTGTATAGCGATCTTTCGTTTTCTCAAAAAGGTCAATGTGAACGACAGGCAAACGCTTCTCTAATTGCTCGATAGCCGCTTCGACATGAGGCCCATGAGAAACGACAATAATGCCATTAATGTAGGCAGTCTGAAGAGAGTCGAGTGCCGCCTCTGGCAACTGCAGCGCCATCTCCCGGCGAGTTAACTCAAAGGCTAGATGCTGCGTGAGACTAGCAGAATACCCAGCAATACGGTCGCGATAATCTTCCTCAGTAATGACGGCGATCTCACGGCGACGAACCGCAGCCTGCGGAGCGAAACCAAGTTCTCTAGCTGCGGCCAGCACTTTCTCACGCGTCGAGGTCTTCACCCGATCACGGTTGTTAATGACGCGACTGACCGTGCCTGGAGAAACACCGATGTGAGCAGCCACATCATAGATGCTCACTTTTGACCCCGGCTTTTTCGGTTTCGTCGCTTGATTCGTAGATTTTGGAGCGTCTGCCATAAACTCTATTACAAGTGTTAAAGCGCTTACACTGCAAGTCGAATAGATTGACTACCAGTGATATGTTTTAGCGCTTAATCAATTGATAAAACTCTTTAATAATAAAATTAACTATGCAATATGTTTCTTGCCTTGCAGAATGCTATAAGCGAGAAAACAATTATGAATACCTTAGAAGTTAGTCTTTGGTAGTGAGTCGCTCATCGGTGATCTCTGCTGAACAAACAACAGTGCTGATCACAACAAATACGAGAGACGTGGTGAATCTGACTGATTGCTTCATATATATAAATAGCGTTTCTCGAACGAAAAGGACGCGAGCCGCGATCACTCAGCGCTGGGTTCAATGATCCATCGCAGGAACCCAACAGGCTGCTCAGCAGTATCCAAACTGAAGCGCACCGCATCGCCAACAGTGGCTGGATCGACGGGAAACCATTCATCTAGATCCCAACTCCCTTTGGCTCCGTATGCAATGCCGTCCACACGGTCGGTCTGAACGTAAAACTGACTCCCCTCAATGCTACCAACGGGAACCTCGGCAGCGTCGGCAGGATCGCTGGCGTCCAAGCCAAACGCCATCTCTAGGCCGTTGGCCAGACCATCGCCATCGAGGTCTGCATCAAACCCTTTGAGCAGCTCATCCCCAGGCTTATCAGCCATGTATGCCTCATAGGCAGCGTTTGTAGCGACTGAAGCCACATTCATCAAATAAGTGACCGCTTCCCCCTCGCCGATCGAAACAGCGAGATGCTGCTCTGATAGCTCAATATCAAAATCAACAGTATAGCTATTTTTATTATAAGCCACGACAGCGACGCTGCCATCAGTGTTTTTAAAAGCAGTCACATAGAGCTTATCATTGAAGTCGGGATCGACGGTGACCCCAATCCGCACAGCACCAGGCTTTACCGCCTTTGAGTATTGCCCTAGAGCCGCATACTCCGCCCACAATTGATAGCTGTCAGAGTCGCTATCATATTCGATCAAACCGGCCGCCTCATCCCAATTAACATTAGGCAAGCGTGGGCCACCCGTTTCGTCGATCGCGATATTCCAGGTTAGCAAGGTCTGCGAATCGTTGTTCAACGCATTATAAAAAATATCACCCATGAAATAGTTAAAGTTGCTAGACCATTGAAATTTTTGCGTCTTCGTGCGGTCATTGCTGCCGGTGCGCTCAGTAAGGTAGACTCCTTTGCTAGGATACGCCGCAGAGATCGCCCCCATCGACGTGGCATTACCGCCATACTGATGCCAAGCCGACCCGATGACACTGGAAAATGCATCCGAATCCGCATAGACAGCGTCCACGTAGGCTTCGCCGATATCGTAATTGTGATCGAAGCAGATAATTTTGGTATCGATCTCATTGGCTTCGAATGCTGTCACCATCTCAGCGATAATAGCGATTTGCTGAGCCGCAGTCATCCATGTGGTCGGGTATGAAGTGGTCGAATGTTGCGGTTCATTTTGAGGCGCAACTGACCAAATGGGCAGTCCCTCGGCCTCGTATGCTTGAATGAAATCGACAAAATAATTAGCATATTCGTCGTAGTGTTCAGACTGAACCTGCCCACCTTCCATCTTACCTGTCGTCTTCATCCATGCGGGTGCCGACCATGGGACCGCAGTCAATTTGAGATCGGGGTTCAACTGCAAGGCCTGCTTGAGCAATGGGATGGTATACGCAAGGTCTCGGGCAATTGTAAATTCTCCCTGAACATCTTCATAGGACCAAACATCGATCGAAAAATCGCACGCGCCCATCGGGATTCTGACCAAAGAGAGACCGATTCCTGTTTCGGGATCGAACAACTTCTCCATGATTTCATTTCGATCATCTGATTCATAGATAATCTTAGCGGATGCTTCTGTCATCGATGCTCCAAATCCTACGATGGGCTGATGTTCGTCAAAAAAGTCTAGCGAGACTTTAGCGGTCTGGCTTCCCTCTCCTGCTTGCATTGCGCGATCGGCTTGTGCGAGGACAACATCTCCAGAGTAGCCCGTGTAACGAGCCGACATCCAAGACTCGACACTCGCAAATTCAGGAGTCGGATTCGGTGTCGGATCCTCTGTCGTCAGCAACGCTCCCGTCAGACTATTTACCTGAGCGCCGGTAAAGCCGAAGTTACCACCATTCGTCCATTGAAAATATAGATACGCCCCATCCCCGATGAGCGCATCATAGAGGCTTTGATCAATCCCGGTAATCGTGCCAATGCCAGTATTCACTCCAGCCGTCAGATTACTTAAAATGATATCCACAGAGCTACTTTCGGCGTCCGAACTAAGAGCAATCGTGTATTTGAATTCCAATACATCCCCATCAGAGAAGGCTCTAGAGATACTGCTCACTCCAGGGAACGCCGAGTAGCCTTGCCTTAAGCGATAAACGGCACTTCCAGATTCTGTAGCAAATTGAACTTGTGCGCTGGCCCCGGGAGTGCCCAGAGATACATGACTCGACGTATTGTCAGCCTTCAGACCAACCATGAATGTATTCGAGGTCAAATCGGTAGCCTCATAGCTCCCTAGGTATTGAAAATTAATCGCAGCCTCATACCGCTGCCCGACGGCAAGCGCCCGAGGTATGTTTAAGACCGCAATTTTATTGGTGCCCGTCGACTGCACCTTCCCTGCACCAGATGCCTCAGAAATTAGCCACTCCGTATCCGCATTCCATGCGCCACTGGCATTTAATGCGCCATCGCTATAATCAGGGGAAGTGAAAGTGATCGTTTGCGAGCAAAGACTTGCCGTGCACCCGACGAGAACGCCCGCGTAAGCTATTAATTTAAGTTTCATTTTCGATCATCTCCATATAGAATTGTCTGTATCGCGCGCGCAGGAATGGTGATGTCCACCTCGCCCTCGTCGACATGCAGGGAATAGAGAATTTCATTCTCCGTGTGATTCATTACCACGCTGACCATCGATCCATCTGGATTTTGATACGAAGTCGAATAGAGGGCACTACGGCTACTCACTGTGCTCATACGCTGTGCTCCAGGCTTAATGAACTTGGACATGTGCCCGATGTAATAATAGGTCGGCGTAAAGATCAGCTCACCGGTGCGGGTATCGGCATGCACAGGGGCGAAGCAGAAATTACCGACATGGTTCGGCCCGCCCGTATGATCGAGCAGGATGTTCCAATCCGTCCAACCACAAGTGCCACGATTGAAGTCCTTAATCATATTTCTGCCGTAGCGTTCCGCGTTGGCCCAGAACTGATACTTAGCAGGATCAAATGCCTCACAGCAGCCCTCCGTGAACAGCACGTGCTTGTCAGGAAAGTCCTCCCGCACGCGACTGATATTACTGCTCATCTCCAAGCCGCCGGTCCAATTTTCATACCAGTGGTAGCCGATCCCCCACGCATACTTCGAGGCTTCTGGGTCTGAGAAAATCACACTGGCGCGACGGTTGATCAGATCTCGGTTATGATCCCATACGACTATTTTTTTGTCGCCGAAGCCAGCCTCGTCAAATGCGGGTCCAAGGAAATCCTTCAAAAAGTCGCGCTCGTCCTCCGCTGAATAGATACAGCTTTCCCAACGCTGCGTCGCCATCGGTTCGTTCTGAATGGTGACGCCCCAGACTGGAATTCCCTCGGCCTCATAGGCTTCGATGAATTTCACGAAATAGTTCGCCCATGCGCCTCTGTATTCGGGCAGCAATTGCCCGCCCTGCAGCATGTCTTCCCTCCCCTTCATAAACGGAGGCGGGCTCCAAGGGCTGGCATAGAAGACTCCCTTCTCACCAATCGCAGCCATGGCTCGTTTAATAAAAGGGATCCGAAGCTCCCGATCCTTCTCGATCGAGAAAGTCTTCAGCTCTGCGTCGCCCTCTTCGATGTAGGTGAAACTTGAAGAACTGAAATCGCAACTATGGATCGAGGTGCGCACCAGATTGTAGGCGATGCCTTCGTCTTCATCAAAGTAGGCCGTCAACAGTTCCTGCTGTTTGTCGGCTGGTAGTTTCGCAAAGACCTCGGCACTGGCATCCGTAATCGCACCACCGATGCCGAAAAAGCGCTCATACTGTTTGTCCGTATCCACAAAGACGTGCACTTCGTTTTCGGTGGGTTGATCCGCCGGGCGAAATTCCCCGCCCGCCGTCTGCGCGAGACGAAGCTCAGTATCTTTTGCGGTGGTGTAGACGCTGATGCTCGCACAATGGGCGACCGAAGCCGCCAGAAGCGAGGTGAGGTAAATTAGTTTACTTTTCATATTCTTGTGTGTTCTAAAATCCATCGTTCGGGTAACGAATGATCATATCCGGCTATTCCGGATGGCGAATCGAAGGAGCATCGGTCGCTGCGAGAATCGCTTCCATCCATGCAAGGGATATCTCCGAATCCTCACTACTAGTGCGCCAGTTCGACCACTTTGTCCGAATCTCCTCAAACGAATCGCTCGTCACATCGGGAATGTTCGCCTTCCCATTCACTTGTTTCAACATGGAGTTCATCCACGTCTTATAACTCCACCACGAGTAGGAAATCCCAGAAGCGGTCAGCGCCTCTAAGATGCCATCCTTCCCGCCATCTTTAACGTGAAACTCGCCCACATAGACGGGCACTCCAAACGTATCCGTAATTTCTCGCGCCTTGCTGATGATTTTTGCCGAATCGTTGTAAAAGTGCGAAGAATAAACGACATTCGTCAACCCTAGGTCCTGAGGATCTGGAAAGCCATACGCACTGAACGCATACATCATGAAGATGATGTGATCGGGATCCACTTCGCGCACCGTATGATACGCCTGCTCCATGATCGGCCACAAGTGTGGACGGTCTCGCTTGGCATCCGACTTCGGTTCGTTGAGAATATCATAACCCGCGACAGCTGGATTCCCCACAAACTCTTCTGCCAGACCGCGCAGAAATTTGAAATACATCTGCTGGCGACGTTCATCCGTGTAAAGATTGAGCACTCTATTTTTGGTCAAGGTCGGATGTTCCACCCCCTCTGGGACCCAAGTTTGTTGACCGGAATGATCGTTTCCGTTCGGCGTGCCCGGCGGACCGTGGACATCCAGAATGGTATACATTCCGTATTGACGCGCCATCTCCACCGCCCATTTCAAGCGCTCAAATTTCCACGGATACCAGTTACCCTCTCGGTCCATGTGATTCTCGTAGTAAATGACCAGCCGCACCACATTCGAACCGGACCGCCCAATGATCTCAAAATCCGGCTCCGTGATAAACGCATCTTGAAAGGCATTGATCAACTCCCAGCGCTTTACTTCACCGAAACGAGCATCCAATGCACCTCTTAAGCTGACCTCATCAAACACATTTTTATATTTTTCATTCTTATCGGCATACCTGGGATGCAAAGGCGACATGTGCGACTCCATCAACATCCAGCCTCCTAAGTTTGGGCCGACCAATTGAACGACCTCTCCCTGCCCTCCCTGGTTTTTAATCAAAGTGCCACTGGTCTTTAAGAAATCAGCGGGCAAGTCATTCGCGTTGAGTGCCCCTGCGAATAGCACTGCGATGAACAACAGTGGCATAGTGCGGATGTTAATGGACATGGAGTATCTAATCGTTGAGAAGAAGCCTTAATTCAACCCGAAGCACTACTCGGCGCCGGGCACGCGGCGGGGGTTCCTAATTCGCTTAATCGCCACTTGGTTGTTACTCACGCGCGACGGCCGCACGAAATACATACCTTGCTCGCCAAGCGGCATCTTCAGTCTGCCTCGAAAAACGAGCCCGCTTTTGGTCACAATCGCGGCTTCAAACAATCCGCGCTCGTCCACGGGCATGACGATCGCCTCGCTACTAAAATCAGCCAAATCGAATTCGAGCCCGCGCGCATACACCTTCATCGGCTCGTTGGTAGCGTTGAAGAAAAGCGCTAAGTTTTTTTTGCCGGCATTTTCGGTATGATCAAACGAAGAAATCTTGTAAGTCTCCTCAGTCTGCGAGACCAACAGCATATAGTGCCGACCTTCGCGGGCACCGTTGGATCCAGGCCAAACCGCGAAGGGTTCGTAGCCGGGGCCTTCGGCTCTCTGCACTTGCCGATATAGTGCCAATGGTTTTGGCCCATTGTAGCGGTAAAGCTGCGTGAAGTTGTTATTCGTCACGAAAACAGGCTTATAGTCACCGTCACTGAAATAATACGCGTCGCGAATCGAGTCGTTGAGCGAGATAATCTGGAAGTTGAACTGGCGCAAATCTTCCGGATCTGGTGATTGCGCACGCGCTCCATTCAGAAAAAGGGCACCAAGCAGACTGAGGGTGAGGATCAGTGATTTCATTATTTATATGGTTCTCAGCGACTGCGGTTAAATCTCATCGCGACTTAGCCATCTAAAAGAGACGATTTCAAATCGACGGCCAAATCTCTGGTTGAGGGTGATCAGATCTGCTGGTAAATCGATTGAGTCGTTGCCTGATGTTTCATCGGAGTCGATGTATTCAGGCAATCGCTGCACGATCGCTTCACACCAGACTTCGGCATCCACCTCCCCAGTGACGCTGTTGAGCGATTCACCTTTGGCGCGAATGGTAAAGGTATCGCCCCGCACGGAAAGAAAGGGGCCGAGTGGGCCGAGCATATCCGTCTGCTTGAGCCATGCGGGCGAGAAAGGAAAGAGGCCATTATTGATATCAGTCTCGTCGATCGCAGCCTGAAGTGCTCCGCGCTCGCCGTGCGCGCCCGCCTCCAACTGGCGGTTAATGAAGTGTGACAAGCTAATAAAAGGGCCGCGCGCTTTGACCTGCTCGACAACCTTTTGCGCCAGCTCCAAAATATCCGCTTCATCTAAGGTCTGAAAGCCCTTCCATTCATCATCCTCCGCACCCTCGGGCTCCGGCTTATTCAAATAGACATGATCGACTGGAGCTCCATCAATCTCAATCTCCTGCATGCCGCCCAGAAACATTTCCCACGCCTTCACCGATGTGGAATTCACATTGAATGCACCTTCGACATACAGCTTCTTTGCCATGGTGTCGTAAGCCAACACTTCGCCAGTCGCTACGGAACGATTCGGCAGAAAGCGCATACGCGGATTGGCAAAGAACGCATCATCCTCGTCGTAGGTCGAAAGGAAATAGCCATCCCAAAGCGCGCGATTGGTCAGATAAGCCACATCCACCAGCATATCTGACTCTTCACTGGAAACACCACTCGATCCATAGTCCACACCGTCCAAGCTGTTGGGAGTGCTCCAGGAAACGGAGGTTTGCGTAGAAGCAACATTTTCAAAATAGCGCGTATTATCCGACATGCCGTAGGGCTTGAGTGAGTTACCGACCACATAAGCGGGCTCATGCGGTTGAATCGATAAGTTGAGATGCCGAAAATCACCCAGCGAAACGGGCGCCTGCCGTGGGACATGAAACAGAGGCGCCTCCGTTGAATCGACGTTCGAGCTGCCCCAGCTTCCTAAATTAAGAATTTCATCGGCATTTTCCCATACATCATACTGCATGGTCGCCATCGCAAAGGCGGCTGGAGTCGAGCCGACATTACCATTCGCTTGATTCAAAAGCGGTGCCCTCGGATTACAGTTCCCTAGAAAATCTTCGGGATCGTTCGTAAAGATTAAATCGTCTGCTGAAGGGAGACGCAGGTGAAAGGCGGCCAACTCAACCTCGGCACTGATATCCTCACCCGGGATGGAGGTGGACTTCAAAGAGTAAACCAATTGGTTGGCGGCACCCGCCACATAGAAACTGCCCGCCTGTATGGGTTGCATTCGATTCGAACCAGATTCTTTCTTCACGAAGAAGAATCGCGGCCGATTCAGGATTGCGTTGCCGCCACTATCGAGCTCCGTGGGCCCAACGATGACTTCGGTCTGCAATACATCGTAATCGGCCAACTGATAGACAGGATCCTGCGCTGCACTCCCCCCGAGCCAGACACGATCCAAATTATAAACTGACCCGCTACCCAGGTTTTTAGGCCGAACCTGAGCTGCCACATAGTTGGACTTCCAGTCGTCATTCGAGTCGATAAGAAACATCGAGTCGGGACGATTGGTCTTACTCGTATCCAAAACAAGATACCGCACTTCACCGGGTGCCATCGGCTGCACGGCTTTCATTTTAAACTGAATTTTATCAATCGAGGTGGTAGCAACATTACTATACATCATCGATGAAGAGGTGCGGTTAGTTGCGCTGACCTCGTCTGAATAGAGAACCGAGTCCGCACCGATTAGTTCAAAGTTAAACAAGGCATTAATACCGTAAAATAGAATTTCCAAGTCGCCATCAAAGTCGAGTGTCGTATCGTAGGGATTCGTGAATTCCACATAAGGATGCGTGCGAAGCTCGAGCTCCCCATCCGCGCTAAACCCTAGGGTAAAGAATAAGGCAAACTCGGTCAGAATAGGATACATTTGACTGGAGACGGGTGTCTCCTCTTTGGGAATCTGCTTATTATTGGAAAGACTACTGCTCAACAATTGAGATTTGTAATACTGCAAATCCTGGTTCTGGTATTCTTGGAAAGTGCGATACCCACGCTCGAGATAGTGGAAGGCGTCGGCCCCGGTCTTCTGGTAGCTTTCCAGTATCAGGCGAAGCGTCGGAATCTTGTCCTCTCCCCTTACATCGTAGTTATCTTGCAGATTATAAAAGTCTGCGAAGATCTGCCATGCCGGCCCCCTCAGTTGATTCTGCGTCACAGTCCCTCCAGTCCACGGATTCACAACTGACTGATTTTCCAACACGTAAAGGAAGCCAGCCGTATCCGCTAGATCGCCCTCATCGATCTGAAACTCTGATGGCAGCTCGAGACGATTCACCCGCATCCGATCCGGAAGCTGTGTATCAGTCTTATCATCCAATGCAGAAGCAACGTCGAACGCGACACTGAGATCCTTGCGCAACCCGCCGCGCTGGGTATTCGTTAATAGTCGGTCACTCCGAGTGGTTGCGTCATGGAAGAAGTCCTGAGGCGCCTGCGCACCAATGATAGCCGCGTCCGCGAGGCTCAGCACACGCTCCGAACGGTCCATATCATACGCATCACCGAAGGCGAGATTGCCGCCCTGAGACGTTGCTAGGCTCTGCTGAAGCAACAGCTGCTGAGCTGCATCCAACTCCGATGAAAGATCGCCGCCCAGATTGACAGTCGCCTTCTGGCTATTGTCCCCCACCCAATAAGCATAACGAGACTCCACCTGACCACCCGCACCGAGCACCTCGACCAGAGGTGCCTTGACCGTGATCGCCTCAGCCACTCCAGACTCTGATTCAACCGTCTTCTCGCTGACGAGTGTCTCGTAGGTCACATCGGCGTCCTCCGGCGAGACGGTCGCGGGATCTCCGCTGACCAGCCACCCCATAGAACCTGCGAAGCGCTCACTCAGCGTCAGAGCGTCATAGGTAGACTCATCCCCCAACTCCTCATAGCCCTCGACGTTCCAAACACCGAGCCATTGACTTTGCTGAACGTCGACCGGCGCAGCGGCTCCTCCCGAAGCGGTCTCTGTAAATAGGTTCGCATTCGCCGTGATACGCTGATCTGGCCCAGCCAGCTTCTGTAAATTGCCAAGCGCTTGGTAAACGCCCAACAGCGCGTTGTTTTCTGCTTCGAGCCGGGTCAGGCCTTGAGTCGCCACCTTCGTCTCCACTTGAACGAACACGGAGATACTCAACAACAACAGCAACACGAAAGCCATCAGCGACAGCGCGATCACGAGCGCGAACCCGGAATTGCGCTCTCTACCGCGTGATTGAACTAAAATTGGGGCGTAATTATTCATCGGTCGAATGGTTAAATAAATTAAACTGTTTAACAACACCGCAACTGCAAGTAAAATATTATGACAAATATTCGCAAACAACCATCAAAGACACAGAGCTGGGCATACCGCCGACCCTTCGCGCCCTTCTTGAATCCCATCAACGACTTCTGCCGCACATCAAGTTTTACGATTCAGAAAAAATAAAAAGGGAGCAGGATACTCCCACTGCCCGACGAATCGCTATCATGGAGAGCAACGGGAACATCCTGCTCCCATTTGCGAAACCTGTATCATACCACCTCTGAAGTATTTTGCGAATTTTAGCTCTAAAACTAGACCCAGAAGGACCACGCGGAGGCTGATCTTTACCCACATTTTTATGTCTTCTAGTTGTCGCGATGAACGCGGCTCTTTGAGCTCCTCCCCAGCGAAGGGGAGGTGGCCCCGCCTGTGGTTCGACAAGCTCACCACCCTGAGCCCGTCGAAGGGCGGGGTCGGAGGGGTTTCGGCGGGGTAGTTCAACCTAAAAAGATGAGTTTAACCGTTAATAAACGTTAATGCACGTTAATCAGAGGTTCTAAATACATACTGCTTAAATACTTGAGTAACGTCTCTAACTATGAATGGAGTGTTAGCTCATTCGCCATTTTGGCAGTGGGCTGGATTGACGTTAATTAACGTCCATTAACGGTTTAAGAATCAGAGCCCATGCCAACTGCCGTATCTAGGTTCAAAGAATCTACTCATGTTGCGCGAAACCCTTCACTCCTACGCCAAGGCTACGGCGGCGCATGCCGTCTCGGCAGACCGAGACACCTTCCCTTCGCAGGGAAGGAGCTTTTTACCACTCACTCCACACATACTCAACTTATGGGTAAAGCTCAGGCTCCGCCTCGTCCGGGCATCGCCAGCGAATCGACAATGCCATGGGCGCACGATTCATTAGAAATGCTATAACGAGCAAGGAAGATACGCCTCACGATCAGACGACTAAAAAACCCTACAAGCGCAGCCTTGCGGCCTCCACCTCTGGAGCGATGCAAACAAGGATAAGTTTAAATTATTTGAAAAACTGTTTGACAATAAGGGCGAAACTCTCATAAAAGCATCATTCAACAGACCCTGAATCAAAAAAAAACCTCCATCAAAGAAAACATTATGAATCATACCCAAAAATTCCTTGCAGCTGCTGCAATCACTTTCATCGGCGCTTCGGCCGCATCAGCGCAGACCATCGTCGCCGCCTGGGACGGCGGCCAAGGCAACAACGCGGCCGGCGACACAAGCGTTATTACAAGTGCTTTAGTCGATTCCAGCCTCGGAACTAAGGGCGTCTCCTCTCACGCATGGTCGGGCAAATCGTCAACCGATGGCACCTGGGGCACCGTAGGCACCCCCGCAGCGCCAGACAACTCATTAGGCTGGCAGGTCAAAGATGGAGAGTCTCAAACCTTCATCATAGAAAACACCTCTGGGGCCGATCTGACATTAGCTTCCTTCCATTTCGACTACGCAGATGTATTCGATGCAATGACTGTCAGCCTCTACTACGATAGCGGCGACCTTACAGAGTCAGACAACACACTCTTAGGCTCCGTAACGACTTCAACAACCATAGGAAATGGCAATAACGATTGGGAGGATGCAAATATCTCATTCGCAGCGACCTTGACCGACTTCGTTCTAGCTAACGCTGATTCAGCAACATTTCGCATCGACATCTCCGTAGCAGGCACTGGCGCCTCTGGCCTCGACAACATCGCGATCAGCATCGTTCCTGAACCATCGAGCTATGCACTCATCTCCGGCTGCTTCCTCATGGGCTTCGTAGCACTACGCCGCCGCTCACGCAGCTAAGCTCAGCGTTAAACCACAAGGACATTCATTTTTTATATACAATAGGGGTATATATTAGGGTAAAGCCTTGCGCCATCAAACAGCGCAAGGCTGTTATAGGGTAGGTCCTGCGTCGGAAACGGCGCAGGACTTTTTCGTTGGAGCAGTCAATGACTCGGGAAGTCGCATTGAGGATTCGATCGAGCCAGTTGCCTTCCAGACTGACCGCAATTTGGGCGACTGGCATGGATCGTCGGTTATTCGTGCTTATACCATTCCTGAAATAGTGTGCGTATTTTAGATTTGAGACTAGGCCAACGCGGACCACGCGGAGGTGGTCCCTCCCTAATTTTAGAATGCTCCCTCCGGGAGGGACGAGCTCCGCCTCGTCCGAGCATCGTCAGCTCATTACCAATGCAAATAGCGCAATGCTTATCAGAATCGGCATCATGCCCTTGGACGCGAAGCCGGTGCAAACTCCCCCACTGCTGCTGGCGCTCACAAGCGAGCACACCACGAATCGAAGCATCGACGATTTCAGTATCTTTACTACGATTCCGACAAGAAAACTGTTTGACTATAAATGATATAATTAGACATAGTTGCAAGTCTCCCATCGCTGCCAACCCACAACCCAAAAACACCATGGACACTCTCCACAAATTCCTTGCCACTGCTGCGATGCTCTCAATCGCTGCGTCCGCCTCAGCTGCCGAATTGCTCGTCGGATGGGACGGTGGCCAAGGATTCAATGCACCTCCTCCCTCCTTTCAAAATTCCGACTTGGTCGAGGCCACGATCGGCGCTAAAAATGTTTCCTCTTTCAATTGGTCGTCAGCAGCGTCCAACGATGGCACCTATGGAAGCATCGGCACCCCCGCTGCCCCCAACAACTCACTCAGCTGGCAGGTAAAAGACGGAAACTCTCAAACATTCACCATTACCAACATTTCTGGCGCAGATTTGCCACTAGGTTCCATCCATTTCGACTACGGCTGGGTCTTCCAAGAAATGACGATCAAGCTCTACTACGACAGCGGAGATCTGGACGCCAAGAAAAACACATTTCTAAGCAGCGTTACTACAAGCACCGACTACGGCAGCGGCAACAACGACTGGGAAGATGCCGACATACCTATCGGCACCGTATTGACCGACACGATTCTGGCCAACAACGAATCGGCGACCTTTCGCTTCGACTTCATCGCAGCAGGCACCGCCGCCGCGGGAATCGATAACGTGGGGATCACCGTAGATATCCCGGAGCCCGCGAGCGTTTGCCTAGTCACCGGGTTAGTGATGATGGGTGCGATTGCCCGTCGCCGCAAACGTAGCTAAGCGGAACGCTTCCGTTTAAATTGCGGCAGCTCAATTGGCTCCTGATACATTGGCCTCTTAAATTCCATGCAACGACTCCCTCTTCTCCTCCTATCTCTCTTAACCGCTTCGCTCTGGGCGCAACCGCAGCACATTCTCTTCACTTACATGGGGGACCCCTCCACCACGCTGACGGCGAACTGGCAGTCCGCCCCTGGAAAGTCTTCACCTGTGGTTTATTATGATACGGTGTCCAGAGGAGGAAACCACCAGGCTTACAGCTACCAGTCGGAAGGTCAGACCCTCAGTATTCCGGATTTAGAGGACCGCGCGATCTACCGAGTCAACCTTCAGGATCTCGAACCGGCCACGACCTATTTTCTGACCGTCGGCAACGCGGAGTTCGGTTTCTCGCCTGAAATCAAGGTCAAAACGATTCCTCAGGATGACACCGCCCTGCGTTTTGTCACTGGGGGCGACATGGGCACCTCTGAAGATGTTCGCACACTGCTCAGACACTCCGCCACGTTTGACCCTAATTTTGCAGTCATCGGCGGAGATATCGCCTACGCGAACGGCCTGACAGAATCGGTCGACAAATGGGATACTTGGCTAAGCTATTACACCGAAGAAATGATCACCTCCGAGGGCCATACCATCCCGCTGGTGCTAGCAATCGGCAACCACGAGGTCAGAGGCGGCTTCAACAAAACCAAAGCGGAGGTTCCGTTTTATTTCACCCTGTTCGGCCAGGAAGAGGAGCGCAGTTATTTTACCCGCCAATTCGGAAAAAACCTCGTCTTCTTCGTATTGGACACCAGTCATGTGGCCTCACATGAGTCGCAGGTGGAATGGCTTGAAAAAGCATTCACCACCTATCAAGACATTCGCTACACAGCGGCGGTTTATCATGTCCCACTCTACCCCAGCCATCGCGACTTCACGAACCGCTATTCGGAGTTGGGTCGCAAGCACTGGGGACCCATTTTTGACAGACACCAGTTGACAGTCGCCTTCGAAAACCACGACCACACCTATAAACGCAGTCATCTACTGAAACACGATGAAGTGACCGAAGATGGCCAAGGCACCCTGTATCTGGGAGACGGGTGCTGGGGGCGGAACACGCGGGCAGTCAGCTACCACCCTCGCGAGTATTTAAAGCAATCAGGGGCGATTAAGCATTTTTGGGTGGCGGACTGCAGCTCCGAAAAAATGGTTTACCGCGCCGTGGATCTCGACAATCAGGTGTTCGACGTTTACCCGGAAACCGAACCAGAAGCTCAAGTCGCACAAGAGATCTTCGATGCGAAAGAGCAGAACTATATCCTACCCGATGGCGTCGTCAGTTTGCATAAAACACACACCGAAAATGACCGATGGATCGGCGGCGAGGTCACGATCACAGTCAAGAACCCCTTCTCCACACCACTCGACATTCAGCTTAAGGCTAAATTTGCAGACAACAAAATCACTGGCGGCAGCGGTCTGCCGCACAGTTTCAAACAAATCGCCCCTGGCGCGGAGGAGCAACTACTGACCTCTTTCCACTTGCGACCCGAAGCGGACGCCCACACCATAGACATCGTCATCGGCGCAGAAACTCGCGACCCTGAAAGCGATCGCGTCCTACGCTTTTGGAAAACAGATTACCTCTGGCTCACCAAGCCTACTGAATAATACCTATCAAATATTATTTCCTAACATTAAATGCCATGAATGCCTACCGAACGGCCCTGCTAATCACCTCACTCGCATTCGCACACTCGTCAATCACAGCAGAAGCAGCGACGATTTTCGAATCCCCGGTAGAGCCGGCCGAGGAACTTTGGTCTAAATACCACGGATTCAGATGGGCAAGTCAAACCACAAGCGGTTTAGCCCCCTCAGAAGGCGCTTCATACATTTTCGCATCCACTAAGAACCATAACCAACGTGGCTTCTACGCCGAAGGATTTAACGACATCACCTACAAACCGGGCATTTACAGGATTACCTTTATGCTAGCGGTTTCCAACGAATTCAATTTCTCACGCCGCTTGCCAGTGGCGGCAGGGTTCACTGCGAACTTACATGAATGCGAATCCGTGCCCAAAAGTGGAGACCTTTACCTAGCCAAGGTGCTGGACCCCTCTGTTGATCACGCTCATCTCATTCCAGACTTGTTAGAGCCGGGGGTCTGGGAACAAGCAATCTATGAGATTCGTATTCCGGAGAACTCTCCGTTAATCGGTCAGAAGATTGGATTTATGGCTAAGTTTTACACCGGCGAAAAAGGGCATAAAACTGGTTTCGCATTCGACCAATTTAAGTTAGAATTCATACAGGAATAGAATGATCGACGGCTAAGCTATAGGGAAAAGGACTGCTTGGTTTTGAGATGGATCGGATACTGCGCATTCTGGGACTCCAACTGCTGCTTCATTACAGACAGCATCTGGCTCACTTTTTCCGGATACTGCTGACTCAGATCATTTGCTTCACCCACGTCATCCTTGAGGTTAAACAGTTCCGCCTGTGCGGTCTGGTAGCGATACACAAGCTTCCAATCCCCTTCTCGATACACCGTCCCTGCCAGCTGCTTTTTTCGATCGTGGGGAAAATGCACTAACAGCGATTGCCGCCCGCTGCTTTCAGACGGATTGCTCAAAGTGGCGCCAAGGTCATAGCCATCCATGATGACATCTTCCGGTAACGACACGCCCGCACGTGCGAGAATCGTGGGAACAAGATCCACAATATGAACCAGATGATGGTTTACGGAATCTTGAGGAATCGGTAATTGTTGCTGTAGAGGGTTCTGAGGATTGGGCTTCGCCCAAGCCACCATCAGCGGAACGCGGATGCCGCCTTCATACAAGCTGCCTTTACGCTCTCTTAGAGGTGCCTGCCCCATGGGATTCTCTCCACCGTTGTCGGACATGAAGAAAATCAGGGTCTCCTCGGCAATCTCCAAGTCTTCGAGTTTTTGAATGATGTCACCAAGCGATTTATCCATCCCCTCGATCAGAGTGGCGTAGGCACGCGCGCTTCCATTCATCGATGAATCATTCTTGTAGTGGCTTGCGAAACGCGGATCCGAATTCCAAGGACTGTGGAGGGCATAATGCGCCATATATCCATAGAAACGCTTCCCCTGCTGAACACTCTGTTCCAATGCAGCATTGAACTCGAGGGTCAGCGCTTCCGTCAGGAAGGTCTCACTGCCATGATATTTTTCCAGACCAGGCACCGCGCGATCCGTCCCTTTACCATAAGGGTGCTCACCATTTGCGTAATAGGATCCGGGGAGGCCGATTGCTGAACCTCCTATATTGACCTCGAACCCAACGGCTAGAGGATCTGCCGCCCAACTCTTCATACTGCCAAAATGAGCCTTCCCACAAAGGATCGTTCGGTATCCAGCGTCGGAGAGTCGATCGGGCAACGTCTTACCTCTCTCGGCCTCGTCCACACCTTGCCTGCGCCAATGCTCAGGAGACACCGGCCAGCCTGTTTCCTGCCCATTAGGTTTCACCCAATTGGTCACCTCATGCCGCGCCGCCGACTTGCCGGTCAACAAGGTCACTCGACTGGGCGAACAAACGGGTTGCGCATACGCGTCCGTAAATAGCATCCCCTGCGTGGCGAACACTTCCATGTTTGGTGTGCGGTAACGCAGGTTCGCTGGCGTCTTCACCGGCTTGCCCTCTTCATAGAGAAAGGGCAGTGACGTATCCTGCCAGCCCATGTCATCCACGAGAAAAACAATGATGTTCGGCTGTTCCGCCGTCGCGGCTTCGCCAACCGTTGACAAACTAGGAGTCAACATGACCGACAGAACTAATAATAGTGTTTTAGAGTATTTCATATAAAGGTTACTTTTAGCTTAAGAATTACGTATATAATTGATTGCTTCATTCAAAGAGTCACGGCTCCAGCACGGGCACAACAAATCCCTGCGCATCGAGACCGATCGAACCGAGTAATAGCGTGCGAGTCGCGGCTTCCTCCGCAGTTTCCGATAGCACCTGCATGGCGCGATCCGGGTCCACTGAGTATAGCTGCGCGAACGCGGCTTGCAGCGATTCCATCCTGAGTTCCGGATCTTCCACCTGCTGAGAAATGGTAAAAGCAGTTTCCGGCTGGTGCACCAGCAGAATGCTACTAGAGGCAGACCAAGCACGATCCCGCAGGGCGACGGACGGTAACGATGTAATTTCGCGCGCTAATTCAGGAGAAACACGATACGCGCCCGCGGCACTGTTCTGGCTCTCGTTGTAGACCGCTTTGGAGATCATGACCTGAACCAAGCGAGAACGTAATTCTCCCTCCGTCTGTTCCAGAGCAAAGCTGATCGCATCATCGTAAGCGCTTTCCGAAACAACCGAGAGGGCAGCGCTCAGCGCCCGTTGCTTACGCTGGGGATCCTGCAAGGAGTTTGCCCATGCCAAAGCCTCCACTGGGCTTTCCTTGGCCATGTGATAACTAATCGACGCAGACAAAACCGACTTAAACCGACTATCCGAAAGTTCATCATAAATCGCAACTGCTTCGGAAGGAGATTGCTCTGCGTATCGAGTGACGATCGATTCATAAGTCATTTTGACCAGGGGACTATCTGGCAACTGATACACCCACTCGAACGCGGCATAGACATCCTGTTGCGGCCAATAATGCGCTAGAAACATGTAGCCGTCGCTCAAGTGGGAGCCCTCCGGGACTTCGGCCAGAAGCGCGGCCGCTCGTGCAGCATCCTCCTCCGCCATGGGAATAAAGACACCTTCAAAGACCCGCGCAAAGTCGGCACCCTCTTTCTGCTCAACGATATAATCCCAAGCGTCCCAAGGGGACTCCTTGGCCCATTCGTCAATCAGATCAATATCATCTTTCCCCTCCTCATTTAGCTGATCGATCCTTTCTCTAAAACCAAGCACAGCGGCTTCGTCCGTGACGTCGTCATGCATGGAAACTGGTCTCTGCTCGTTTGCAGGTGGAAGCGAAGTGCTCAACTCGGCGTCATCGACGCTTTCCTGCGCGGATGATTTCGGAGCAGGGTTTGCCTCCTTGCGAGGCGCTGCAATACAAAGCCAAATAATGATTAGCAAGCAGAGCACACAGGCAGCGACGAGGATCGCATTCAGGGGTATTTTCTTCATAAGAGTGTGATTCAGGGGCGTTTAGGTATGACCATCTCGACCAGCACTGGCCCACTGGCGGACCTCAGCTGATCTTTCATTGAGTCACTTAACGTTGATTCGTTTAGCATGTGATTCGCGAGGTCGGGGTCGAGTTCACTAAGACTTCGAAAGGCGGTCAATAAGAGACCCTCACGTGAGTCCGACGCTTCTGCGCGTTCTACCAAAGCGAAAGCAACCTGCGGGTGCGTAGCGATCAAAAGCTGTGCAGCCTCGAACCGCGCCCTGCCTCTAAGAGGCGCTTCAGAAATCTGCTCGATCGAGGACTCAGCCAACTGCAGTAAGCGACTACTGGACTGCGTCCTCAGGCGCTGACTTTGAATCTCGTGAGCAAAGACTGTCGATAAGAGATCGAGCCGATCCTGCTCCACACTCAGAGCTAACACATGCCCCATCGCGTCTTCATAAGAGGCCTCGCAAACTGCGAGTAGCACCGAGCGTTGAGCATGGCCGCGCAAAGAAGCATCTTCCAACGCCGAGGCCCAGGCCAATGCTGCATCGGAATCGACCTGCACCCACTGCCTTGATATCGAAGTCACCAGACTGTCCCTTAGAAAACCACTTTGCAGCTCAGGTATCATTTGAGCGGCCTGTAAAGGGCGCTGCCGCACAAGCTCGTGCATGATTATGGGATAGGCAGTCTCAAACACGCTCGCATCCGCATCCTCACTCAGCCAATTCAAGGCTGCCCCAATGTCTTGCTCGGCTCTGATCGCGAGCGCTTTACTTGAGAGTCCGTCGAAACTGACCACATCAGCACGCCCCTCGCCGCCGTCTAAAACCGGCGCCTCCGAGAACTCAGGTAAGGCCGGCAAATGATCCTCCGAGCCTGCAATCGGATCGGCCAGACGATGCAAGCGCGGCAATTCAGCCAGGTCCCGAGTCTCCTTCGACCGAATCCATAGCGCTAGAAAGGCGCAGGAAACGAGGCCTGTAGAGAGTAATAACAACCGAATCATCAAGCATGCCATTCGTTAAAAATTAATAAAGTATCCAACAATATGAAAAACTGTTTGATTTTAAGGATTTAAAGTATCTAACTCGATTTAATGGAATCAAGCTTTAACTCCAGATTCGTGATACCCCGCAATTAGTCACAAATCAGGAACGAAGATTGTCTACTTTACGTCATTTGAGTCAGTCAAATGACGATCACTACAGGATGCTTTTACGAACACACCTCTAATAGTTCAGGTGTAAAATCATCCACACCCCAAACCCCCAATAGTATGATAAAAGGCATAAAACGCTTTTCAATCACGAGGAGCCATAAACTCTTCTGCACCCTAACCCTCACTACCCTACTCAGCTTACCGTGCCATGCCATTGGCCTCGCCTCTGCGAGTAGTTCGAACGGCACTAAAACCCCAGACAAAGCACTGAACGGCCTCACAGGCTGGGGCAACCAATGGCTTTCGGCCGCGATCCCCACCGCAAGCTCGACGGAGTATTGGCAAGTCGATTTAGGAAGTAGCCAGAGCATTGACCAAATTGAATTTGGAACCGTCCATTCGAGGTTACTTTTCTATACCGTCGAAACATCCGATAACGGCACCACATGGACGACGGTCGCGGACCGCACGCTTGCAGGCGTATTGTGCGGATCGACAGATATGTTATCCGAATCGCTTAATACAACGGCTCAATTCATCCGCATCACTTTCGATAGATCTGAGACCTTAGGCGGGGCGGCTGACCGAGCAGATATCGAAGAATTTGCGCTCACAGCAGGAACGGTTGCTGAAGAAAACCTGCCTGCAGTCTCTGCCGATCTAAAGTTCCCGATGTATTTTGGAGGTGAGTTCGAAGGCCTGGCTTCCTTGGCAGGCGAACTGGAACCCCTGTCGAAGTCTGAAATCACCGCCATCCTCGAAGGTATTCGAGACAACTTTGACTGCACGATCGCGCGCGTCTGCATCGTGACCGAACAGTCACCCAACGAAGTCACCTTCAACGATTTTTCCTGCTACTGGAAAGACGGAAGAAAAACAAACTGGATTCGGAACGAGCTGGTGCGCCTCGGCTTCAAATTACATGCAAGCCCACTAGGAACTCCTGGGCCAAGATATCCGGTTTGGTTAACTCCTGGCACCCTATATCAAGACAACTGGGCCGATTGGATCGGCAGCTATGTGACGAAGGCTTGGCCAAAACACGTTAGCCCATTTAACGAGAGCGGCGGAGGAGATGACTTTATGATTAATGTCACAAACGCATTAAGGAATAACTACTCTTCAAATCGTAATTATGTTGGGCCAGACATTAACACGCTGATGGGCACCTACAACAAGATCAGCAAGAACTCTACAGTGGAAGCGGTCTTCGATACCTACGGTGCTCATGACAAGAAGAACACGATCACTTATGCAGCAGAGTGGCAGGCATTTCAGGATCTATCTCCCAAAGAAGTTTGGGCGACTGAGTCCGGCAAAGGCCCAACGACAGGAGCGATCGACTCCATCCAACAAGCGGCCGACGGAAACGCCGATGTCATCACGCTCTATAAGACCTTCCCCGCTTTTATTGATGGCACAGGAGAGCTCACAGATCTCGGCGAAATGGCTTTAGACGCGATGGGATACTAAAATAGTCCACCGACTAAAGAAGCGACGCCCTCATCGCATTAGCAATGACATCATTGTTTCGAAAGACCGGGCTGGCGAAAGAGACATTCGTCAGCCATTGGGCACCTGTGTCATTCGATTGGCCAACGTTGATGCCGATGTTCCGCTCAAAAGTATTAAAGCCCAAACTTTATCTACCCACCCCACTCGAAAAAAACAGAAGACGATGAAAACGAAATCCCCCCAAAAAACCTTACCTCCTATGAAGTCGCCAATATATTGCTCTATAATATTTTTCACTTTAATTAGTGTGCTTTTTGCAAAAGAACGCCCGAAAAACTTTATACTTAAAGGTGAAGGTGGTTGGTCTTACCTCCACATTACAAATGGTGTTGACCCTGGAGAGGCAGACGCGGATTTCCATACAACTTGGTATAAGCCCCTAGAAGGCTCATACAATGGTCCTTCGTTTAATCATAACTACACTTCCCCCTTTCAGTATGGAGACGTAGGTGGGTTTGAAGTGGAATGGAGAACTACCTTAGAGCAGCCTCCTGAAGACGATAGATATACTTCTTATTTCTATAAAGTATTTGAATCAGACGCGGAGTATTCAGAATTCGATTTATCTGTGCTGGTTGACGATGGAGCGTTTGTCTACCTGAATGGTGTTCTGATTGCCAGAGACGGCACCAGTGGTGAGGACACATATTATAAACTCGCAGATACAGCTGGTAGCGAAAACAGTTATGATAAGCTCGAAATTATCGGAAATCCTGTGATTTTAGCTGGCCAAAACGTCCTTGCCGTATCGGTGCACCAAGTAAATGCCGACAATGATGACATCGGATTAGATGTGGCTCTCGCGAGCGTAGTGGAAGAAGAAGAACCTGACACGAATGTCTATACTACATTTACAACAGATGGGGAGTCTGGGTGGTATATGTTAAGCCCGATTCAAAGTGGAGATGGATACGACCCTAAGGACAGTGATCCAGACTTTGATACAACGTGGCATAACCAAAGTATTGGTTCATACTCAGGCGTTGCTTATAATGGACCTAGCTTCTCCTCAGGCCATGCTAGCCCCTTTGCATATGGTGGTCTGGTATTCGATACAGATACTAATACAACCATTCCTGAACCTAGTTCAGAGACAAGGTATTCTGCGTATTTCATTAAAGAAATCGATGGTGGAGCTAATGGGTATGATAGTATTGACCTAATAATGAAGGCTAATGATGCCGCATACATTTACATCAACGGAGAACATGTAACAACGGTGGGGAAACTCCCTGAAGATGCTTCTGAAGACGAGTGGGGGCTGCAAGCGCAGTCTCAAGGAACGCTCAAGAGCTTCACTTATAAAATTTTAAAAGAAGATGGCATACTGAAACCTGGCCCCAATCTCCTAGCGGTTTCCCTACACAACGAAAAGACTAGATCTGATGACTTAGGCTTTAGTCTCACCTTAGTAGAAAGTCCATATAGAGTTCCAGAGGTCACGAGAGGCCCCTATTTACAATCTCCATCACATCAACAAATGATAGTGCAGTGGCGCACAACAGATCCTGGCACCAGCAAAGTGCGCTATGGTTCATCCCCCACTAATCTAAATAAATCCGTCACTATCAATGGCTCAAACTACGATCACATTGTAACAATCACAGGCCTGCAACCTGAGACGAAGTATTATTATAAAGTAGAGAGTGATACTCGTGAGGGAGTGCTGTCTAAAGGAGGTGAAGAGGCTTACTCCTTCACAACATATCCGGCTCCAGGGACTAGGAAGAAGACCCGCTTATGGGTTTTAGGAGACTCTGGAACAGATAATTATGAAAAGCACGCTGTCTATGAAGCCTACCAAAAGCGCTATGGGAATGAGCAAACTGATGGGATTCTTATGTTAGGCGATAATGCGTATAGTTACGGGACGGATGAAGAGTTCCAAGTAGCAGTGTTTGATAGCTACACTGATATCCTTCACGATACGCCTTTATGGTCTTGTTTTGGTAACCATGATAACATTACACAAAATGGTGAACCATATTTCACGATTCACTCCTTTCCAAAGAATGGTGAATGTGGCGGAATTGCATCTGGCTCAGAAAATTACTATTCTTTTGATGTAGGAAATATTCATGTCGTTGCTTTGGACTCACAGAACTACCACGGAGCTGAGCCTGGAGATGGTGGGATGATTGACTGGCTAGAGCTAGACCTCCAAGCCACCGACAAGGATTGGATTATAGCGATGTTTCACCATGGAGCTTACACCAAGGGTTCTCATGATTCCGATTCGGAAGAACGGCACTACAATATGAGAAAATACGCGACTCCTCTCTTAGAACGCTATGGAGTAGACTTGGTTCTCGCTGGCCATAGTCACAACTATGAGCGCTCTATGTTTATTAACGGGCATCACGGTGATATGAGCGATGACAGATCACCCAGTGAGGATTTTAACAATTCACACAAGGTCAACGATGGCAATGGCAGTGATTTAGGTTCTATCAATGCAGATGGAAATTACATTGAAGATGGGGGAGACGGAATCTACACAAAGCCTTTAGCTACTGGTGAGGCTGGCACTGTATACACCATCGTTGGGGCATCAGGGAAAATTGCTGATTGGGATAATGGCTCGGACGCGATGGTTAATCCTGAACCTCACCCTGTCCATATAGTGAACCTTAGACTTCAGGGAGGCTTAGTCATCGAGGTCGAAGATAATACCTTAAAAGCTCAATACTTAGATTATTATAATCAAGTCCGTGATGATTACACGATTCTCAAAGGAAGCATGTTTGAAGTTACAAGCACAGATTCAGAATTTCATGAATATGGCACAGATAACAAAGCGACATTCACTGTCACCAGAACGGGGTTAACCGACGTTGCTGAAGAAGTCGCCATTCAACTGGATGGGTCTGCATCTTTGGGCGCGGATTATAACTCGAACCAGACAGCTACACTATCATTCCCAGAAAACGTTACGCAAAACACATTTCAAGTGACATCTAAAACAGATGACCTTTCAGAGGGCACAGAATTGGTTACAGTTACCCTTCAGCCGAACAAGGTTCAGGTAGATGATGGTTCTGGGATGAGAAATACGTATCTCATTAGTGAGAGTGACTCCGCTACTGCCAGCCTATACGACAAGCCATCTCAAGATTGGTTGTATCGAAACCCTCCTAGTCAGCAAGGCTCTCCTGACGAGGTTTGGACGGCTGACACGGACAATGACGGTCTCACAAGTCTCGAAGAATTTGCGTTTGGAGGAGGTCAAGATACGAATGATCAAAGCATTGTGCCCTATATAACAATGGATTCAGAGAGCATGAAAATCAATTACCAGGTTGATACCACTGCAAGTGATGTAGACGTGGTCGTTCAGCAATCTCCTGACTTGGAAAATTGGTATGAGACTGGGGTCGAGTATTCACAATCTGTCGTGGTGGGCTCTAATGGGCTCGAGTTACGACAAGGTGCGACAAGTGTAGACGAAGACGAAGAAAAAAAATTCTTACGACTCAAAATTGATATAGTAGATGGAACGTCCACCAACTATTCTCCAACATTTTCTCAGCCACTCCTGGTAATTGAAGATGCGGAGGCGTCCAAAGGCTATTCAGGTTCGATCGTCAGCTATGCCGACGACGCGAATAACGATGCCTTGATTTTCACGAAGATTTCTGGCCCAGACTGGTTCGTCGTATCGTCGGATGGCTCCTATTCAGGGACACCGACATCGGCTGATGTTGGTCAGCACAGCGTCGTCATTGAAGTGAGCGACCAACGTGGGGGCACCGACACCATCACATTGGAGATTACGGTCGCTCCTGTGGTTGTGAGTCCTTCGGATAGTGACGTGGTCGCTTATTGGGACGGTGACCAAGGAGGAGCCGCAACAACGCCCGCTTGGCAGGACAGCAGTCTAGTCAGCGCAACACTCGGCACCAAGGGAGTCTCCTCACATAACTGGTCAGGCAAAGGATCGACCGATGCAAGCTTTGGAACCATCGACGCCCCCGCCGCTCCGGATAATGCGAAGGCATGGCAAGTCAAGAACGGCGAGCAACAGACCTTCTCGGTGGAGAATACTTCGGAGAACGATCTACAACTGAACTCCATCCATTTCGACTATGCCAATATCTTTAGCGATCTGACCATCGTGCTGAGCTACGATAGTGGCGATCTTACCGATGCTGACGGCACAATCCTGTCGACGACTGCGATGGGCGCCTCGTTGGGAGACACTAGCGATTGGAATGACGCCGACGTTGCCCTCGCACCACTACTGAGTGACACGGTTCTAGCACCTGGAGAGACTGCCGTCTTCAAGCTTGTTTTCACTGGCAGTGGCAGCAGTGCATCAGGCCTAGACAACTTGGCAGTGACTGCATCGCCAGTCGTCGACCTTGGAAATGTGGTCGCTTATTGGGACGGTGCCCAAGATGACCCCGCAACAACGCCCGCTTGGCAGGACAGCAGTCTAGTCAGCGCAACACTAGGCGCCAAGGGAGTCTCCTCGCATGACTGGTCAGGCAAAGGATCGGCCGATGCAAGCTTTGGAACCATCGACACCCCCGCCGCGCCGAATAATACGATGGCATGGCAAGTCAAGAACGGCCAGCAACAGACCTTCTCGGTGCAGAATACGTCGAGCAGTGATCTACAACTGAACTCCATCCACTTCGACTATGCCAATATCTTTAGCGATCTGACCATCGTGCTGAGCTACGATAGTGGCGACCTCACAGATGCCGACGGCACAATCCTGTCGACGACTGCGATGGGCGAAGACCAATTGGGAGCACTCAGCGATTGGAATGACGCCGACGTTGCCCTCGCACCACTACTGAGTGACACGGTTCTAGCACCTGGAGAAACAGCCGTCTTCAAGCTTGTTTTTACTGGCAGTGGCAGCAGTGCATCAGGCCTAGACAACTTGGCAGTGACTGCATCGCCGCTGTAGTATGACGTCTGAGAGACGGACAATCAGCGTGTTAGAGTCTGAGACTCTAACACGACTGATTCGTCCGGCTTAGACAACATCGCAATTATGGCGGCCCCCTATTGTCGTGGAAATGAATTATACAATAAGGACTGGGCCTTTGGATTTGATCGAAATCATCATGCAAGCAGAGGGTAATATCGATCCTGGAGGTTCACGTTCCAGCGACTTGCCAACTCAACGAGCTTGGCTGGCACCATGTAATTGAGCAAATTGTAACGTGGCGTCGTCGCTTGCGACGGCCAGACGTAAGGATGTCCTCAATTTGGCCTGCGCAAGCGCAGACGCCACAAATCCAGGGGCTTCAAAAACGATTATCACAACTTACACTAAATGATCCTGCATTTAGTTTCTGACGCCACCGGACTTTTTCAATTCAGCCAGCTTTTGAGCCATTGCTGCCGCTCTTTCTGGGTGAGCGGCGATGATATTATTCTGTTCGGACGGATCGGTTTTTAGATCGTATAGCTCAGCCCCATCCTTTTTCGCTCCCCAATCTTTTTTCTGGGGCTCAAGGTATTTCCAATCGCCTTGGCGCAAGGACAAACCAAACGCCTCTTTAATCGTATATTCAAGTCCGACCGGATCGTCACCAAGCAAGGCCGGCAGAATATTCCGGCTGTCACGCGCCTCGTCATCAGGCAGCTGCAACTCCAGTAGTTCGGCAAAGGATGCGAGTAAGTCAATCTGGTTGACCAGTGCCGAAGAAACCCCGGGCTCAATGCGTGCAGGCCAGCGAATGATAAACGGAACGCGGGTGCCACCTTCAAAGATACGATATTTACCGCCACGCCAAATACCTGAACCATCATGACCTCGGTCGACCTCTTTGCGCGAGGTGTGCACGGTGGTGCCATCCTTATACCCATCGTCATAAACGGGACCATTGTCGCTGGAGAAAATTACGATCGTGTTTTCAGTGAGACCGTTGTCTTCCAGTATCTGAAGAATCGCGCCGGTCGCCCAGTCAAACTCCACCATGGAGTCACCACGGTAGCCCAGGCTAGTCACACCTTGAAAGCGTGGATTCGGGGCACGAGGCACATGGATCGCTTGCGAGGAGAAATAGAGAAAGAATGGCTCGTCCTTGTGATCGGCGATAAAGATTTCCGCCTGCTTCACAAATTCGTCCGTCATCGTTTCGTCATCCCACAGCGCTGCCTTTCCTCCCGCCATATAGCCGATGCGACTAATGCCGTTGATGACAGAGTTGTTATGGCCACGCGTGTTGGGGTAGTAAGTCATCGCGGCGCGATTTGTCACACCATCCGGATACGTAGTGCTGCCTGGACGTTCCACCGCCTTCTTAGAGGTGCCGACATAGAGCGGATCTGCCGGATCGAGATTCACGACATGGTGACCTTCCAGATAGACACACGGAACGCGGTCGTTAGTGATGGGCAATAGGAACGAATGATCGAAGCCGATTTCCAGCGGCCCTGGCTTGACCTCGCCGTTCCAGTCAATGTCTACACCTTCGGTGCCCAATCCAAGGTGCCACTTGCCCACCACGCCAGTCGCGTAGCCCGCCTGCTGAAAAAGTTTCGGCAGAGTCAGAATATCGGTGGGTATCGACAGAGGTGCTTTGGGTGAAAGGATACGCACGCCATTGCGGAACCCGTGAATACCGGTGAGTAAAGAAAAGCGCGAGGGCGTGCAGGTCGCCGCCGCACAGTGCCCGTCAGTAAATCGCAATCCTTCCGCAGCCAACTGGTCAATGTGCGGCGTCGGAATCAGTTTGGAACCATAGACTCCCACGTCGCCATAGCCCACGTCGTCGCCGTAAATGATGACTACGTTTGGCTGTTGCGTCGCTGCCCCTAAAACACTGGTCGTCAATGACAGCGCTGCGAGTGCGAAGAATTGTTGATAGTTTCTCATGTTTATTGCTTCTCCGATTTAAGGGTAATCGATGCCGACTTTAAACCGTCAGATTCGACCTTCAAAACGATGTCCCCTGCATGACTCGCATCGGTCTTCACCACCACGAGTGCCAAGCCATTGAATAAGGGATAGTTCAAAGATTGAAAGGACTCCAAGTTTGTCGAATCACCGTTACCAACGGCGATGATCTCTCCCGAGCCTTCAATCGAAAGATCAAAACGGTTTTGCGTGCTAGGCACATAGCGCCCTTGAGCGTCCGCGAGTGAAACGGTGACAAAGGCCAGATCACGGCCATCAGCTCTTAGGATGGAACGATCCGCCTCAAGCTGGACAGCCGCAGGTTCGCCGACAGTTTGCTTAGAAGTCTCAGCCCATTTTTCACCATCTTTGTAGGCGACGACACTCAGTTCACCTGGCTGATAGATCACATCGTCCCAGCGTAGGCGGTATTCATATTCGCCCTTTTTCTTTCGGCCAAGTGATTTCCCATTGAGGAACAACTCTGCCTCATCACCTGAAGTGAACACGTGCACGGGAGTAATCTCCCCTTCCCGTCCTGGCCAAGTCCAATGCGGCAGCACATGCACCATCGGATAGTCCGGGCGCCAATGCGCTTGATAGATGTAATAACGGTTTTTTGGAAATCCGCAGAGATCGATGATTCCAAAATAAGAGCTACGTGACGGCGTCTTGTTACCCAGAGCAGCCATTTTCTGATTAAAGGCCTCACGTTCGGCTTTAGTGTGAAAGTTCAGCAAATTGGTTTTATCCTGATTGAACGGAGTCGGTTCGCCGAGATAATCAAAGCCCGTCCAGACAAACTCGCCCGAAATAGCTGGAAAGCGATCGAGGACTGCAAACTCAACGTCGGGAATGTAACCCCATGGAACGGCAGACAAGACGTAGTCACTGACCTGCAAGTTGGCAATGCCCTCCCCTTTATCATCGGATACTGGGAAGAAATACTGATCGCGTGAGCTGATGGCCGAAGCGGTTTCACTCCCATAGAGAGGAATCTCCGGATTCTTCTCCATAAACTTGATGTAATACTTCGCTTCTTCTTTGGCCTTATAATTGTAGCCAAAGACGCCGACCTCTTTCTGGACTCCATTAAACCCGGCCCACTGGTTATTACAGCCGATGGTGCTGGGACGGGTGGGATCTTCTTCTTTAACGACTTTCGTCATATTCCGCACGAGTGGAACGGCTCTATCCGCATAGCCCTGCTCTTTCACTTCGTTGCCAACACTCCACATAATGACGCTGGGAGCATTGCGATCACGCCGCACAAAATTCCGTAGCAGCTCCTCGTAATATTTGCGGAAATTATCGCCGCCGTAGTCGTTTTTGCCCTTCGGTTCGACCCAGTAGTCAAAGGCCTCATTCACAATCATCACACCCAGGCGATTGCAAATTTCAATCAACTCAGGTGCTGGCGGATTATGACTGGTGCGGATCGCATTGGAGCCCATCTCCTGTAAAATTTCCACCTGCCGTTCGATCGCGCGGTAATTAACCGCCGCTCCGAGTGGCCCGAGATCATGGTGCATACAGACACCCTTGATTTGAACTCTTTCGCCATTCAGGAAAAATCCTTTGTCTGCGATAAACTCAATCGTGCGAATGCCGAAGTCTGTAGTGTATTCATCGACGACATTTTCGCCGATCTTCACCTTGGTGATCACATGATACAGATGCGGATTCTCCAAATCCCAACGAGTTGGGGAATCAATAGTGGTTGCCCCTTCAACATCCAGTATTTCACCCGCTGCGAGTGTTTGTTTTGCGGAAGTCATTTTCGCGACGACCGCTGCGGGACTTTCTTTAGAAACGATTTGATGTTCGACGATGAAGGCCTGTGTGTGATCGCTCTGATTCGTCACTGCGGTTTTGATATTGATAGTCGCCGCCGCATCGCTGACCTCGGGCGTGGTCACAAACACACCATACTGCGCCACATGCAACGGAGCTGTTTTCACCAAATACACATTACGGTAGAGGCCTGCTCCCGGATACCAACGAGCGTCGTCATAGTCATTAAAGAGGCGCACCGCTAGGACGTTTTCACCGCCATAGTTCAACGCATCCGTCAAATCGACGCGGAATGCGAAATAACCGTAATGCTGGCCGCCAACGAGCTGACCATTCAGGTAAACCTTCGACCGGGACATGGCCGCATCAAAATCCAGAAAGATACGTTGCCCCTCGTGAGCCGCGTCGAGGTGAAAATGTTTACGATACCAGCCAACCCCTGCCCAGGGCATCTTGCCGGTGTTGCCCCTGAGATTAATCTCCGCAGGCCCTTCAATGCCATAGTCATGCGGCAAGCTCAGCGAGCGCCAATCAGAATCATTAAAATCAGTGGTCGATGCATCCGGCTCTTCACGATAGGCACCCGCAGGCAACTTACCGAACCGTTCAAACTTCCAGCCGTCGTTAAATTCAGTCCGATTCTTTTCTGCCGCGTTGAGCCCTGAAAGCAGCAGGATTTGAATACCCAGCAGACATCCGATTTTAATTTTTTTCATCATAGATTTCCTTTGCACACTTTTAAATTAAGTTTTGTTCCTCACCAAAAATTCGATCTTTCAATCCAATCCATCTTGATCGGGAAATTGTTTTTTATACTTTCTCACGCGGTCTGACCACCCAGTGGGCTCCAGCGGCAACACATCGCTCTCGCCTGCCCAATGAAGCCACTTGCCCTCTAGGCGCTGCGCCACTTCCGGATGTGATTTTGCGACATCCTTTTGTTCATACGGATCAGCTTGCAGATCAAAAAGCTTCCACGAATGTTCTAAATCAGCGCGCACCAGCTTCCATTTTCCAGAGATAATTGCGCAGCTTCCTTGGTGCTCAAAAAAGAGATCGCGCGGTGGCAGTGATTCCCCAGTTATCGCAGGAAGCAGGCTGACTCCGTCCGGTGGAGTGATTGCCTTCTCATTGAAAGATTCTGGGTAGTCCAGACCCGCAATATCCAGACAGGTGGGCAGGAGGTCGATGATGTGTGCCCTGTCGTGGCGTATCTCACCGTTGAGCTCACCAAACCGGCTAGGGAAATGAACAATCAAGGGCGAGCTGATGCCCCCCTCAAAGGTCTTCGCCTTAAAACCAGAAAAGGGCGTATTACTCAAATACGCACCTAACCAGGAAGCGGATCCGCCCTCCATGGTGGCTCCGTTGTCGCTCAAGAAAAACAGCACCGTATTGTCGTAAATCCCTTTGCGCTTCAACGCATTCACGACCTCACCGATACCGTCATCCATGATTTCAATCATGGCAGCATAGGTCGCCATTTCTGTGATCCACTTCTGTTGCAACTCGGGCTTCAAAGAGTTCCACTCGGGTAGACCTTTATGCTGGATTGATTGATCTAGGTCAGAAGTAAGCAATCCTTGCTCGACCAATCGCTCATAGCGGGATTGTCGCAAAACGTCGTAGCCCACCTGATACCGTTCGATGCATTGGTCGATTCGATCCTGTGGAGCCTGTAGCGGACGATGCGGCGCGTAGTGCGCAAGATACAGGAATAATGGATTTTCGGTGTCATGACGATCGATAAACTCAACTGCAGTCTGTGTGATCGCATCGGTGTAATAATAATCCTCTGGAAATGTGGTGATACGCTCATTATTGCGCACAAGACCTTTCACCTTGTAATAGGATCCGCCGCCGACCAATCCGCCGTAGCTTTCATCAAATCCACGATCAAACGCCCAACTCCCATTGGGGCCCGCGTTCGGGTTCGTTACATTTCCGTCAACCGTCAGATGCCATTTACCGCTGATGTAGGTTCCATAACCATTTTCTTTCAGCACTTCAGCAATGGTCGGAAACTCCGCAGACAACTGACCGCGATAGCCAGGACGATGCTCATCCACTGCGGCCATCCAGCCCATGCCCACTGAATGCTGATTACGACCTGTCATTAGTGCGGCACGACTCGGGCAACAGCGACCCGTATTTTTAAACTGCGTAAAACGAACCCCCTCCTGCGCCAATGCGTCAATATTCGGAGTGTCGATCTCTCCCCCGTAAGATCCCAGATCCGAAAACCCCATGTCATCACACATGATCAGCACAATATTAGGCCGCTCTGAAGCCATCACTGCTGACGCAAGCGTGCATAAGGTCAGTAAAATGAGGAAGGGGAAATGGCGAGACATAGGCGGCATGAGCGTGATCATTTGGAAATGAGGGCGCGGAAGGTTTTGCACTTGCAGATTAGGGACATTACACACAGCTTGAGGGTCAAACTGTTTTATTAAAAGATAAACACTACTCAAGTCAATAAAGCGTTCAACTAAATTATTAATGACTGCAAAATTCATACTTATATGCCTATCTCTGATCGGTGCACACGCCACAGGGCACGCTTCTGCTTCGCATTCACAGGAAGCACATTTAGACATTGCCGGCGTCACACCCTATAGCAATCTCCAGACTTCTTTCTCAGATCCCTCTGGTAAAAAGTATCCTAATTTCATTGCACTGGCGCACGCTGCAGGTGCCAATACGGTAAGGTTGGGCTACACGGTTGGCGAAGACCAAACCGAATTCTACGCCCAAGCTGAGGTGGCCAGAAAGCTCAATATGCAGATTGTCTGCACCATCCACCTCAATGTAGACGAAGAAAAAGACTTTGCCTCTATGCTTACGGCGACGGAGCGCCAGAGTCAGTGGGCTTACGACGATCTGAGGCGCCGGTCAGTGAAGCCGGTATTGTTATTGCTCGGTAATGAGATCAACACGGGACATGGACACATCAATCGATGGGCCAGCTGGAAGACCACAGAAGGCGATTTCATGACCAACCTGGCAGCATCACTCAAAGCGGGTGCCAAAGGTCTGCGCAAAGCGGGCTACAAAGGAGATATCGGCGTCCACTGCGATCGCTCATGGGCGGCAATGTTCACTGGCCTCATCGAAAAGGGTTACACCGACTATCAAGTGGCGGCCATTTCCCTGTATCCCAAGTGGGGCGACATGAAGACCACGGTGGAGCAGAAAGCTGAACTCATGCATGGCCTGGCCACTGAGCAGAAGAAGAAAATCTTAATCATCGAAACCGGCGCGCCTTACATCGGGAAAGGCAAGCATAAGACTCAGGACTTCGACCCAGAGCTCGTTGAGGAGATCAGCCCTCGGGGGCAGGCGCTACATCTGGAGAAAGTCTGTCAGCTGATGCTGGCGATTCCTGAGGGACGCGGGCTCGGTGTGATCACCTGGGGTTCAGACCTCACCACAGGAATCCACAAATGGGATCATGTAACTTGGAACCGGGCACAGGTGACCAAAGAGCGCGTTGCGCTTCCCAGTCTGTATGTGTTTGGCAAATACGCGAAGCCGGTAAACTCAACTAGGTTTCAAGGCAAATAAGGAGACGGATCCCAAGCAGGAATCCAACGAGACTTATCCAAGCGCCAGCCTGCTTGCTTCAAGGCCTTCTCGCCGCCCATGGACTTCGCCTTCGCTTCCCACTCTTTAGTTTGTTGATAATAGTCTTCGGCAAATTCCTTCAAAGTGGCAGGATCGGCCAGCGGATCCATGACGATCTTATTACGCCAGTTTGCCAAGGAAGTCTTGAGCTGCGCCTCGACTTGCTGGTATTCGGGATTACCAGCTAGATTCGAGAGCTCACCCGCATCCTTCTGGAGGTCGAACAACTCGAAAGTTGGCGGTGTGGCCGAGCGTTCAATCAAGTAACGCCCTTCCTTGGATGCTTCCATCATTTTCGTAATCGCAAAGCTGGAATCGTTATCACCGGGGCGAGTGGTTTCACCGTCGCCTAATAAATTATAAATAAGCTTAAATCGCCCATCAGATACGGTGCGAGCTGGCCAAAAGTTTTTCAAGCCAGTCGTGTGCGTGTTGTAGGCAGAAAATAGCAGTTCACGTGCCCCCTCTGGGCGCTCGCCAGTCAGAACCGGAACAATAGAATGCCCGGGCAAGTAGGCTGGCTTGGGCAATTCAGCCACGTCGAGAAAAGTCGGCATGAGATCGACAAACGAAACCAATGCTTCGGATCGAACGCCTGGCTCCACCACGCCCGGCCATTTAACGATGAACGGCACACGAAGTCCATACTCATAGGAAGTGGTCTTCCCTCGATGTAAATCGGACGGACCATGATCCGAAGAGAAGATGACCAAGGTATCCTCGGAGTGCCCATACTTCTCCAGCAGGGCGAGCACCTGTTCGACGTAGTAATCAACGCGCTGGATGGCGCCGTAATAGGTGGCGAGATATTCGCGAGCTTTATCAGTCATCTCGATATCTCCCCAATGCGGCAATGCTTGGACACTTTGTGGATCCACTGGATGCAACCCGAGCTTCGACTCCATGCCACGAATGGGTTCATAGCTGGGCGACCAAGGCGTGTGCGTGTCATTGGTCTGCGCTTGGAAGTAGAAGACCTGTCCCGGCTGCAGCCGGTTTTTCAAAAAATCCTCAAAACCATCGATACAGTTAGACACTCGAAACCTACCGGGATCCTTGCCCAAGGCATTGCTATTATAATTGTATTTGTAATCAAATGGCACAGCACTCTGCGGCGACACACCCGTCTTGTAGGAGATGCCGGTGGCATAACCCGCAGCCTTCAGCATCTGCACAAAGGTCGGCACCCCTTCGCGATATTCAAAACCATGCGTCTGATCAAAAGCCCACATCCCATTTTGGTGCGGATAGAGACCGGTAAAGAGACTGCCACGCGAAGGTGCACACGACGGCGCGGTGACATTCACCCGCTCAAAAACCATGCCTTCATCGGCCAATCGACTCAGCGCTGGAGTCTCCTGTGTGTAATCGCCATAGGGCGCAATCTCACAGCCCATGTCCTCCATGTGAATAAAGAGAATGTTCGTGGTCGAGCTGGTTGCGCTAATCAAAGCTTCAATGCTTGCTGGCAGGGCTGACTCGGCAGCGGCTCCCCGGACGTAGGTCAGTTTCCCAATCCGGATCGTATTGTCGCGAATGCGCTCAATCTTCGCTGGGTGTCCACTCTTCCAGAAAAGGAAATACTCACCGTCGCGTTCTTCCCACCTCAAGCCAGCACCCGAGGGAGTGAGCACTTGATTGCCCGAAGAAAAACTAAAGACTTTATGCGGCCGATCTTCCTGCTGCCAGTCCCCTTCCAATTGGAATTTGCTTGGAAGCGCTCCCTTATCAGAGCTAACCGCTGGTTCGATGGGTGCAGGCTTCCCCGCAGAAGTGTAGGAGACAAAGACCATCGCCGCTACGATGAACAGGTAGATTTCTTTTTTCATATTAAAATTCAGTTGGTGTCGTTCGCCCCTCACCCTCGGTGTTGCGCGCGGTGTAGAAGAGCTTGGTCATGCGCTCGATACGCTCTTGCTGCTCTGGATTATGGATTAGGTTGTGCGCTTCATCCTCCAGAGGGTTGGCCTCCACATCAAAGAGGCCGACTGCACTGATGGTTCCATTCATAAACGACCATTTCTTATGCGCACGGCTTTGATTATCCCAGCGCCCGACGAGCTTCCAACGTCCATCATACACCGAGACCGCATCTTCAATCTTATGCGCCCCAAGCTGCTTGCCTTCGTATAAACGTCCGTTGGTGATAAGCGCGCTTTCGCGGTCAGGCGCATTTTCCTCACCGAGCAGCAGAGGCAAATAGCTAAAGGAATCCCGCGCCTGATCCTCAGGAATCGAGCGCCCCGTCAGGTCATAAAGAGTCGCCATTAAGTCGAGCACCAAGACGCGCTGATCGCTACGGCTGCCCGGCTCAATCTTCCCCGGCCATGTTGCGACAAAGGGCACTCGATGCCCCCCTTCGTAAGCGCTCGATTTCTCCGCACGTAGCCCGTTACTGGAAAGATGGCCATTGATATCCGTCTCTTCCAACGCCAGCCCGCCATTGTCTGAGGTCACGATGAAGAGTGTGTTCTCCCAAAGACCTTCATCTTTCAATTTTTGCACCAGGGCTCCAACCTGCAGATCGAATTCGACGATCATATCGCCATGCTCGGAGTGCGTCTGCCCTTTAACAGGCTCTCCGCGAAAGGTATCGGGCGGTGAATGCGGATGGTGCACGGCTTGCGAACAGAAATACATAAAGAATGGCTTACCTTTTTCGCGATCAATAAAATTAATTGCGCTCTGCACCAGCATCGGCCCAGCAAGGCGTGAGTCATAATTGGTGTCTCCCAACTTGGCACCAGCTCCCTTGGTCCCAAGCTTACTGCCCTTGGGCATCGCTTTCCAATCGAGCGGCTTCATCTCGGAATCAGGCGCCAGTTTCATCCACTGGTCATTCTCAAAAAAGGCAAAAGGAGGTCCCTGAATGCCACCAGGCAAGGTCAGCGAATAGTCAAATCCTAGGCGACCAGGGCCGCCGGAGACAATGCCCCGCGCCGCATCGATCTGATCAGCTTCTTCACCGAAAGCGGGGCCGTCATAGATCGCATCCGTCCCCTGACGATACCATTGACCGCCGAGGTGCCATTTACCAAAGAATGCAGTCCGATAGCCGGCCTCTTGCATAATCATTCCAATCGTCTTCTGCCCCGGCTGAATCGCAGATTTCTCGGCCGAACCCCAAACACCCCACGGCAGGTGACAACGAAAGGTGTAATTACCCGTCATCACCGTGTAGCGAGTCGGTGCACATAAGGCCTCTGCATGCACGGTATCGAAGCGCATCCCCTCTTGATATAAGCGATCCAAATTGGGTGTCGGAATAACTGGCTCAGCACCTGTTCGCTCTCTATGATAAAACCCAACATCACCAATGCCCAAGTCGTCTGCCATCATAAATACGATGTTGGGCGAAGATCCCGCGCATGCGGACACAAACAAAACTAAAAATGGCAGCAGCGTTGAGATCGATAGCGTTTTCATTTAGACAAGTTTAAAGAAGTAGCGCAGGCCAAGAGTAACACTGCTATATTAAAATTTAATTAAATCTACTATTGTCAAACTGTTTTATTTTTATCTTAATTCTTTACCTGCTCTAGCACCTTAGAAATACCCATTACCTATTTTCATTATTACTGACTGATCCATCATGCCCCAAACAACTCCAAATGACCATGTTCCTTTGCGCGAAAAGCTGGCTCTTGGCGCAGGTGCACTAGCAGCCTTCTTTGGCTTCGGAGGCGTCAGCATACTCGCCTACCCCGTCTATAATATGCTGCTCGGCGTGAGCGCCGCATGGGTAGGCATTGCCTTAATGGTGCCACGCCTTTGGGACGCCCTGACCGACCCGATTATGGGGCGCATCTCAGACAACTGTCATTCACGCTTTGGTCGGCGCAAGCCCTTCATCGTCGCAGGCGCCCTATCCATGGGCATTCTCTTTGCCCTGATCTGGCATGTTCCGGAAACTTGGAGCGACCCGCTAAAGATCACATACTTCATCGTCCTGCAGTTGTTGTTTTTCACCAGCTACACGGTTTTTGCGGTGCCCTACAATGCACTGACCTATGAGATGACGCCGGACTACAACGAGCGCACACGAGTCATGGCTTTTTGCGCCTTCTTCCATAAAATGGGTGAATTCGGCGGCGGTTGGATGCTCCCCATCGCGGGTGTGCTGAGCGTGTCGCTCGTCGCGGGCGCCACCGATTTAAACATGACTGGCGTGATCGCGATCGGCTGGTTCATCGGTCTTATTGTGATGGCCGGCGTCGGTATCCTTCCCGGAATCGCAGTGCGTGAACGCTTCAAACGCACCACCCAGTCGCAAGAAAAAGTCGGGATTTGGAGCAGTATCAAAGGTTCTCTTTCAAGTGCCGCCTTCCTCATCCTCATCACGATTATCGTGCTGAATACACTGTCTGGCATCCTCGCGATGGGCATCGACCAATACCTGCTGGTGTATTTTATGAACGATGGCGATAAGACCGCTGGACTCATTCAAAAAGGCATCCTCACCAGCGGCTACGCCGTAGTCGGCTTTGCCTCGATCCCCATCATTACATGGCTGGCGGTTCGCTTAGGCAAAAAAGGCGCACTCTATATGGTCTATGGGCTAATGGTGATCGGCGGCATTGGCAAATGGTTCATTTTCCAACCGGGTCACACCATGATTCATCTAGGGCCTGTCATTATCGATCCCGTTCTGTTAATCGATCCGCTACTCTGTGGCCCCATGTGGGTGGCCGTCAAAATCCTACTCGCATCGATGATGGCCGACATCTGCGATGAGGACGAACTCAAGCACAACCAACGCCGCGAAGGCATGTATGGCGCAGTCTTTTCTTGGCTAGAGAAAATGGTGGTTTCTTTGGCCTACCTAGGCACGGGTCTCGCCTTAGCATTTGCGCAATTCAACCCCGACCTCGGCGGTGCGCAGACTCCAGAGACCTTCACTCGCATGCGACTATTCCTAGCAGGCGCTCCCACATTAACAGCGCTGTTTGCGATCGGCGCACTCTACTTCTACCCGATCACCGCAGAACGCGCGGCCAACACTCGACGCCTCTTGGAAGAACGCCGCGGCACGCCCCTTGATTCAACTGCACCCGAATCTCAATAAGACCGTCCCGTTTTTAGAACTCGACTAATCCTTTGAGCGACAGCCGGCCAATCACTATCGAAAAATTGAACGAATCGTCATGAGTATAACGCTTACAAAGAAGAAAAAATTAAATCCGATGCTATTAAAAGTGCTGCTGATTAGCGGCGGCTTGCATTTTATCGCATTTTTAGTTCTCGGTTCGATCACAATTTACAAGTATATCATCCCTGAGGATGCTCAGTTTGAAGAACCGCCGAAAATCGCCGAAGAAGAACCGCCGAAAGAGGTTAAAGTGCAGATCAAACCACAAGCTGCACCGCAAAATCAACCGTTACAGCAATTGCGGATGAAGCAAGTCGGCAACATCGCCGTGCCAAATGTCGATGTGAACCTACCAAGCATGGGAGACTCCTTTACTGTGAGCGCAGGATTAGGGGGAGTCGGCGGAGGTAGTTTGCTCGGCGGCACCCGAGGCTCTATTGGCATGGGCATGTCCGATATTAACGTTTTCGGATTGAAATCACGCGCAGAGCGCGTGCTTTTTGTGATCGATGCTGGCCGGCACATGCTAGAAGACAGTAAAGGAGGACTCCACAGTTACCGAATCATCAAACAGGAGATTACCAATATGGTGTCTAATCTGTCAGCGGGGACCCTTTTCAACGTCGCCTTCTACGACAATGGACAGCTCTATTTCTTCAAACCGAGACCGATTTCAGCCGGTGCGGAAGTCACGCAAGAATTACAAAAATGGGTCAGCCCGATCAATGCCGACGCTCAAAAACTAGGTCTGCCCAGTCGCGTTCGCCCTAAGATCGAAACGTTACCAGAACATCCAGTGCATCAGGCCATCATGGGCAGCCGACATTACAGCCCCAATGAAAACGCCTACGTCACTCAAATATTCCTAGAACAGTCAATCGATGCCGTCTTTCTGATCACTGGACGTCACGGAGGATTCGACTCTCTACGCCGCCCATGGACACCAAAAGAAGAGGAGGCATGGCGTAAAAAGACATCTGACCCAAAGTATCAAGAAGCCCTCAAATTACACAAAGCCGAAGAGAACGAATTAAAGAAAAAAGCAAAAAATAAGCTAGATGCCCTCAACAAACAGCGTGCTAAGAATGGCCTACCCCCGAAAATCATTGATGGTGGAATGCTAGGCGCAATGGGACTAAAAAACACGATCCCCCACCCAGGATATGCACCACACTACTATATCGAGCAGCGCCAAGTAGAACGCTACTTCAAAGATGTAATCAAGGAACTCTACGAAGATCAAGGCGGTCAAGCGCCCACAATGAACGTCATCCTCTTTCTAGCAGCCGACGCTCAAAAAAACGACAAACAGGAAAAGGAGATCAAGGACTATGTGAGCTTTTTCAAAGGCAGATATAAAGTGATCCGTGGCCTAAATCAAATTAAGGGGGCTAGCTCTATTCCCACCCCGGACGAACCAGAGTAAAGGTAGGTATAGGTTCTTCGACTTTTCCAGCGGCTGCTTGTAAAATCAGCCATTGATCTGATATCAGAAATTCCTGATCGGCGCAGTGTATAACTTTGCGACGCGTGGCTCAGGTAAGGGGAATACAAAAACGACACGTCGCACCTCGGGCTCATGCCGCCAAGACTGACGCAATAACCACTGCCTAGTCTCAATCGTGTCCTTAACTGAATCAAGCTTCACGCGATAGGAGCCTTTTTCCTTAGCAGGTTCCGACAGCAAAACTGTGGTTTGGGGTTTTAGTATTAGTTTCTTGTCTCCAACCATGCCAAATATCGAGGCTTCTGAGTAATTGATAAACAACAACTCGCCCGGACCAAATACAGTATCACTAGCGTCAAGCGCTTGAACGCGGATCGGCATGATTGGATTGTTCGGATCCTCAAATACTAAAATCAACACCTTACTCCAGCTTGCTGGAATCGAAAGACTCGGCGCCGCATCCGGAAATACAGCCCGCTTCGGTAGCCGTTGCGGCAAAAAGCCAAGTCGAATCTCCCCATCAGCGAGGTCAAATGACTTCGAAAAGTTGTGCCTTTCTAATACCACTTCCTGAGGATCGCGGCGGTTGTAATCCTCCCCCTGCGCGGTATAAACAAACGATGTCTTAGGCGCCGACTTCGGGGCACCATAATACAAGATACGTGCAACACGATCGGCATGCGCCGAAACAATGGCGAAGATCGAAAGTGCGCCGAAAAAAGCTACCTTGAGATTGAACCTGGAAGAATTACAAATCATAAAAAAACTATCTGTGTCTAAACTTCGTCAGGCGATAACCATCGGAAAGAAACGATTGAAAAGCGCCTGCCGAAGCGCTTATTGATCTCCGAGGTCAGAGTAGCGTCTCCCGGCAGAACAGTTGCAACATCGATAGGATCCACATAATCCGCACGTCGCTGCACCACTGCCTCGCACCAAGCTCCCGCAACCGTGTCGCCACTAATGAGATCTTTGCTTTCACCATAAGCTCGAATGACAAAGGTATCATCGCGAGCAGAGATAACAGGAGCGATAGGACGTAAAATATCCGCTTGGCGAATCCAACCGGGAAATCCGTAGGCGACATTACCCTCGGCTGCTTCAGGGAAGATGGCAGCTGTGTTCGTAGTTTCACCAAAAATCCCTTGAATCTCGCGATACAGATTTTGTTCTTCGTCTCCCAATTCAGATAAACTTTCAAGTGCCGCTTCAATGGCACCTGACTTTGCCAACTCGGGCTTGTCCGCAACTAATCGGCGATTTATAAATTCAGACAATGAAAGAAAAGGCCCCCTCTGTTTGACCTGTTCGACAATGGCCCCTGCCAGCGCCTCAATTTGCACATCACTCAGTCGCTTATGCGTCGCCAAAATATTTGCATAGTTCCCAGACGCATTGCTCGGCCCCGCTATGGTCGTGCGACTCACAGGCTGCCCATCACCACTCGTAAGATTGATGTCCCAGCTATCTTCGGAAATAGAAAGTTCCGGCACATCCTCGTCATACATATTTCTTAGTAACGCGGTCCATGCACTCACTGAAGTCGAGTTTATGTTGAACATACCCTCTACCTCGATCTCCGAGGCAACATCATGCCACGCATCGGCATTAGGGTCGGAGAAAAGCGAGTCGGATTGAGCAACTGCTTCAACCTCAGTCAATACCACAGCGGGCTTGTAGGCGCGATTAGGCAGCGCTGTCTCACCTGAAATGAATTCCTCATACACGGTCTTAATGTCGCGAGCCTCCGTTTTAGACCAAGCCGCATCTCCGGAGCAATGGATGAGACAAACCAATCGTCGAAGAATAGATGATTTCCGACATAACTATGATCATATACGGTAATTTCCTCATCTGGAACGCTGGCACTGGCACTGTAAACGCCATCACCAGCAATTTGAGAAGATGCGTGACTGTTACCGATTTTAGTCAGCGCGCTAAACCTACATGCATATGATTACTGCGGCGACGCGGTGAAAGAAATCCTGCTGAGCAAGTGCGAGCATAAGGTCAGCCTGGAGATTGATACACTCCTACTCGATAGTTACGGAAAGCCCACCTGAAAACATTCGTCAGTTTTACTTAGACGGGCGTGCCGCCTTCGAAGCTGACAAACAGTGCACCTGGAACAACACAGACATCGGTAACACTTTACACAAGGACATCGGTTACACTTCTGAAGACTATTGAGTGGTTAGTGTTAGAGTCAAGGTTTGTGAAGGACTCAGCAGGGAAGGATCTATGTTTTATGTTTTTCATATCGGCCTTGCTGCTCTTGGTTCTTTGTCAGGCTTGATGACTACAGACTTAGGCCGCCAGCTGTCTTTGTTATTAAACTCCAAATCCCCAAGGTGCAGGTTCGCATAATGCAGCTCAGTGATACCAAATAGGTTCTCAAAAAGTCCGACATTACAGCCTGCATAGATCTCGCTCAGATAAAAATTTGAACCGCAGTGGGATATGTGCCCGGAGTCCCTTACACGCTTAACCTGATAGCCCTGAGGATAGCGCATTTTGTCCTGTTCACCTAAGCGTCTGGAGCTCGGACGGTAAACTTCGGCAGGCCGAAGCATGCCTAAAGACTCACGTGGGCGGTCATGATGATACTCATGACGCCAACGATCAAAACGCTTCTGCTGCGCCTTCATATTGGGAGAGGCTGGGCTGCACACTTCGGCCTTCATATCGCGGTGGGAGCGCTCATGAGAGCCGTTGTCTTGTGGACAGCCGGGGCGAGTCAACTCAACTCGAATCCCTTGCTCAATCCACCATACGCTCAGCGGTAAAAGGCCTCCCCAGGCATTTGAAGCAAAGGGTGTCCCGTGATCCACTCGGATTATCTCAGGCAAACCATAGTGGCGCATGAGCTTCTTACAGCTCCTGAGCGTGAGCTTGAACTGTTGGTTTGGCTGCCCCTTTCAGCCGATGTAATAGTGGCTAAATCGATCACACACAGTCAGTGGCTCACAACGCACATCATTGCCGAGCATGAACCATCCCTTGAAGTCGAACGTCCACACTTCATTGGGGCGCGTCGGCTGTGTCAGATCCTCTGATAGAACTCGATGCACTCCTGCTTTACGCTTACGCTTCTTGGTCAACCCGCGACGACTCAGGATATTATTAATCGTGTTAATATGCGGTCGATCCTCTAAGCCATGAACTTTCAAAAGCCGATCATGGATCTTCTTCGGCCCCCAGGTCGGATGTTGCTTGCGCTCTTTTAAGATTAGCTTCTCGACTGCTGAGCTGGTTGTGCACCGACAATCCTTGGGCCGACGACTATGATCATTTAGACCATGGCGACCATAGGCCTGATAGCGTTTCAGGTATTTATGTCCGTCTTGCGGCTGATTCCAAAATCAGCACACAGGTCGGTGATCGTGAAGCGACCCGTTTGGGACAGCATAATAAAGCGTTCTTTTTTTGAGTCATTACATCGGTTTCTGTCCATGGCATAACTGCCATTTTAGTGTCACCGATGTCCTTGTGTTAACTGTTAGCTATGTCCTTGTGTCATACCATCGCATACAGTCCTCATCGCGTAAACCCGCTATAGGAACGATCAAACAAAACAGATACAATGCGGAGAACATGAGGTGAATTTCAGCACTTTATCAATAGAGTGAAGCGTGAAGCTGAGCATCGTAGCAATTAATCAACTGCCCCCTCCCCCCGACCACACACCTCATCCAAATGAATAAAAATAGCATTAACACAGTCCGTGCAGCGCTCTGTCTACTCAGCCTGACCACAGGAGCCCATGCGGCCACGATCACCTGGGGTCCGGCATTTGATATTGCTGGGGATACCGACATCTCTACGGACGGAAGTAGCGTTGTCGCTGCTAGCTTTGACAGAGCTGCTAAAAATATCTCAGTGAATGGCGTAACATTCAAAGGGGGCGGGTCTACATCAAACATAAGAAACTCCAAAACCTACGAAACGGCATTGAGCTATACAATGGACTCGGACGCCCCTGCCGCATTCAAAGCACCTGGAGGAACATTCGAGACGCTTTCGGCGGACTACCAAAACCTATTGGACAGTGGCGTGTTCGTCACTCCAGGAAGAGTCGAGCTCATCTTAGGCGATTTGAAAGTTGCTGAAAAATATCAAGTGCAACTCTGGGCCAATGACCCGCGCGGCACGGCCACATCAACGATCGAAGTCGGATCCACGACGCTTGAATTTAAAGCGAAAGGACAGACTGGAAATGCAGGGCAATATGTCATCGGCACCTTTATTGCAGATGCCACAGATCAAGTGATCGCCGTCACCTCCAGTGGCGACCCCTTAGCGTGGCAAGTGAATGCCCTGCAAGTGAGATGGATACCCGAATTTTCAAAGTCTGTGCTGTTCGCAGGTTGCTTCGCGCTCTGCGCTGTAATCACGCGACGTCGCAAGTCATCTCTAACGCTAAATCACGTAAATGCGTAGCGATTTTGCTAAATCGCGCAAATGCGCGATATCAATCAAAGAAGCACTTATATAGTATCCTCAATCGATAGAGTTCCCTTTATCACTCTGTGAAGTATATAGCCTAACAGAGATCTCCAAAAATTAACCCCCCTTGATACAAAATGAAAAAAACTAGCATCCAAACAATCAGTGCAGCTTGCTGCTTCCTCGCGCTTACCACGGCAGCTAATGCCGTCGAAGTTACTTGGGGCTCGGCATTCGATCTCGGTGCGACAGTTGATACCAGCGTTATCATCTCAGGCACAGGAACAATCATTTCCAGTTATACTCAATCAAGTAAAATCACATACTTTACAGGCGCGACCGCTGGATCTGATCTCACGGGCGTCACTGTTAGCGGTTCAGCTGCTACAACTTTCACTTCTGCGGATCTTTTGGCAGGGCTCCAGAGCTTTGCTTACAACACGTCTCAATATTCCTACAATAACGGAACCTTGACCTATACCGGCCTGACTCAAGGTGAAACTTACCAGATCCAGCTCTTCATGTCAGATGCTCGCTATCCAGCACCTGGAGGCAGTGATGATGCAAGAACATGGGAATGGACGAACGCTGATAGCGTCACAGCCACTATGTCCTCTCCAGGGCAGTATGTCATTGGCACCTTTGTTGCCGATGCCACTGAGCAGCTGGTATTGACTGGCGGCGGATTTACTGATGGCGGCGGCGTCCTCGGAGGCGACTTATCCATGAGCGTGCTTACGCAAATTCCTGAGCCTTCTGCATATGCGCTGTTGGCTGGTTGCTTAGCACTCACATCTGTAATGGTTCGACGCCGCAAGGCATAAGGCCAATTGGGGCTTCCCCCTCCATTAAAATGTAGCAGGCCTGCAGAGTGTTTAGGAGACTCTGCAGGCCTTTTTTTGATTTCCTCGCCCCTCCATCCGGTCAGTTCCGGGCTTTCGCGTCATGGCGAATGTCCGTGAGTTCTTCCGGCATCGCTTGAAACCTCGCATGAAAAAAAAATCCCCCCATTTTCAAATCCCCTCATTGACTCAAAAATGCACACAATCAGCCCTGCTCTCTATCGGGTTGCTCTTTGGACTCAATGTGCACGCCATCGAAGATGGTAACCCTTTAGTCTCGCACATGTTTACGGCAGACCCGTCGGCACATTCGTATGAGGGACGTATCTATGTTTATCCCTCGCATGATAAGGATGATTCCAGTGGCTACAACATGACGGACTATCATGTTTTATCATCGGAAGATCTGGTGAACTGGACAGACCACGGCAAAGTGCTGGATGTCACTGATGTGCCGTGGGCGAGCAGCAAAATGTGGGCGCCCGACTGCGCCTACAAGGATGGCACCTATTATTTCTATTTCCCCGCAGTCGATTCAAGCGGAGATAAACATATCGGAGTCGCCACCAGCACTTCACCCGCTGGGCCGTTTGTGCCCGAAGATGAAGCGATCGAAAGCAGTTTCGAGATCGACCCGTGCGTATTTACAGATGATGACGGACAGGTATATATGTATTGGGGTGGACATACCTGCAATGTAGCCAAAATGGATTCAACCATGAAGCAGTTCGACGGAGACATTGTGGAATTAGAAGGGACTGATTACTTTTATGAAGCCGCTTGGATGCATAAACTAAACGGGACGTATTATCTAAGCTATTCTACTGGAGGTTACCTTCCTGACACGAATGAGCATTTAATTGCCTATGCGACAGCAACCGATCCGATGGGCCCCTTCACCTACCAAGGGATCGTCAATGGCGATGTATCTGGCGTCACGAATCACCACTCGATCATGGAGCACCAAGGACAATGGTATCTGTTCTATCATAATATCGATTTGCCAGGAGGCACTAATACTAGGCGTAGTGTCGTGGCCGACTATCTCCATTACAATGATGACGGAACTATCAGACAGGTGATTCAAACCACATTAGGCATTGGTCAATACAATGGATTGACCACAATCGAAGCTGAGAATTACACAAAAACGGAGAACGTCGAAAAGCGTGAAAACAGTAATGATGATGGCCTGCATGTCATCTTTGATCCGGGCGATGAGCTGGTATTTACTAATATTGATTTAGGCACTCTGCTAACAGACACCCTTCGAATGAAAGTCGCCGCGACCAGCAGCACGGGAAGCATTGAGATTCGGACAGAAAGTGGCGACCTATTAGGCACTGCGCCCCTCACACAGGCCAGCGGCTCACAGGTCTGGCAAACGATCTCAGTCGAAATTGATCCTCTTGACGGCGTCTTCAATCTTTCACTTACGTATACCGACACTGCTGCAAGCCAATTGGAATTAGATTGGTTCTCATTCTCAGGCGAGACAGTGGATCCTATCAATTTAGCTTTAAGTGGAATCGTGTCGCAGTCGTCAACAAATTATGATGCAGAAGCCGAGCTGGCCATTGACGGCAATACCGATGGTGAATGGCTAAACGGATCTGTGACGCATACGTTAGAGGAGGATCAAGCATGGTGGCGCGTCGACCTGAGAGAGCCATGCAAGATTTCTGAGATTAATATATGGGGACGCACAGATTCTAATTCAGACCGTCTCAGTAATTACGATGTAACGATTCTAGACAGTAGCGAGGAAGTGGTCTGGACATCGTATCAAGCAGATTACCCGGATCCTTCGGTGACGCTGGATGCGAGTTCAGCCATCGGCCAGTATGTCATCATTCAGCTACAGGGCAGCGAGGCATTGAGTCTCGCCGAAGTCGAGGTTTACGGATTCACCGTGGATTTCCCGTTGGGTCTATTGGCTGAGTGGACGATGGATGAATCCAGTGGAACCGATGTGCCTGACTCCTCTGGCCTCGGATATGATGCGACCGTCGAAGATGAGAATTGGGTGGTAGGTTTGGAAGGCCAGGCCTTAGATTTTGATGGCATCAGCTCTAGAATCACCCTTCCAACGAGGCCTTTCGCGTTTATTCAGAATGAGATCACACTCTCGATGTGGGTCTATGGAAGTTCGGAGCAACCGCGCCAAGATACCATATTTAGCGCAGCAGATGCCTCGGGTAATCGAGTGCTCAGCATTCACCTGCCGTGGTCGAATTCAAATGTTTACTGGGATGCGGGTAACAGTGACTCCAGCTTCGATCGTATTTCTAAGACCGCTACGGCAGATCAGTTCAAGGAGGGCTGGAACCACTGGACCTTTACTAAAAACGCGATTAGCGGATCGATGAAGATTTATCACAATGGCATTTTGTGGCATAGTGCTACGGAAGAATATCTGACCATGGATGGCGTGACGCAGGCCTACCTCGGCAGCGCGATCGTCGATGGTTCCTATGACGGGTTGATCGATGAAGTCAGATTGTATAATACAGAGCTGACGGATACTGAAGTGAATGCGCTCTACGACAGCTACGACAGCGTCACTGCGTGGCTCAGTCAGTTCACGTCACTAGAAGATAGCTCGCTTGATGGTGATCCAGACTATGATTCCACACCAACGCTTCTGGAATATGTTCTGAACGGTGATCCATCCGTCTTTGACGATAGCATACTGCCTGAATTTAAAAAGACGGAAGGCGACTATGTATTCAAATTTGTCCGTTGGTCAAAGTCTACGGAGCACACCACGCAGACTTTCCAATATAGTGTCGATCTAGACCGCTGGGATGATCTTTTACTAACGGGAGACACACTAGACCCATCAGTCAGCGTGGGCGAAGAGGTGGATGAGCTTGAAGAAGTCATGATCACCCTCGGAGCTGAGGAAGCTGTGGATGGGAAACTCTTCGGCCGATTGAAGGTGGAAGAATAAAAGTAGATGACTGTCGGTCTTTTGCCATCACATCGAAACTCCTTCTAGGTTGTGCAAGGTAACTTCATTTAGCTCGTATCTTGACGATTGCTTGAAACGCGATGCTTGGCTCCCTTTGGCATCTCTCCTGTAATGAAGGCATGACTGGTCGGGGTAAAGGATTGATTTGATGCTGATCAGGCAGACTCGTAGACCTGCTAAAGCGCAATTTAGATTGTAGTTTTTTATCTGGTATCGTCCTCTCGCATACAGTGATCACGCACCCAGTGATTTCTAATTTGAGCGACTCCTCATAGATCGTTGGCACATCCATGGCGGTCAGTATGCGCAGGGCATTGCGATTGAGGCTTTTAATCCAAAGCTTCTTCGAGCAACCATACTCTTTGAGCCTAAAAAGAGTAGTTAGAAGTAATCCGCGCGGTGGCGCTCAAAACCCTTGGTCAGTCTCAGCGGTTTCCAGTTTGAAGCTCTGTGGCAGGTGCCCTCGAACTGCTCAATGTCGGTGAAGGTCTCGAATTTACGCGACGCCTGCTCACTCAGCCGCAGGCACGTGAACATTGATCTTATAAAATAAGCGTTCAGGTAATGTTACAACAGGCTCCAGTAATATCTTGTCGTATTCGGCGCCAAGTTCACTGGCAGGTGCAGGGTCCGCAATCTGATAATAACGAGTATAATTGAACCATTCCGTCAAATCCTCGGAAACTAGCACCTCGACACCCAAGCCCGCTTGATTATAGCGGTGATAGGCGAACTCAATCTCTTCCGCATTCGTGGTGACCAGCCCAAGAATGGGTTGTGATGCACCTGTGGTGGGATCACTTCCCAGTGCCTGTTCAATCAAAGCACTGACTTCGTCGCGATCTCCGTCATCCGCCCCGTCTAGATTTAAATTTCCAAAAACCTCTAGTTCATACGCATCCAACAAACCATCACTGTCTCCGTCTAAGCTCTGAGCTGGCGGCGTTGTTGTAATGATCAACTGTAATGCTTCGTTCACTCCGATCGTTGCTAGGTCATCGGACTCTGAAAACGCTGCGGCTGCGAATTCCCGCCCCTCCAAGGCAATACGCAAGCCATGGTTTGAGTAAGAACCGTCCAACCAGCCACGCACTATATCAGTCACATCAAACCCGCTATCATCTCCTGACACACCCACTGTTCCGCTGTAAAATCCACTGGCGTCGGCCGCAGTGCCAAAATCGCTATTATTACCAAAAACAAAGGAGTCAGCCACTCCAGTGTCATCAAACTCTGGATACACTCCTGCCGTCGTCCCCCATGCCTCAGTCACGCGAGCCAGGGACAAATCCGAACTATACTCGGTATTCAAGCGGTTCACCTGATGCACCCTTAAGCGTGCCTCCGTAAAGTCATCGAGTGTGATACCGCCTAGATCAAAGGCAATAAACAGGCGGGTGCGCCACTGCTGATTACTGGAGCCCCGCTCACGCGCAAACAGGTTTCCTGCCTCCGCCCATCCACTAGATACCCCGCCCTCGACAGCTGGATCGTCCTCCGTTCCATTCACTCCGACTAGTTGCACATAATTCGGGTCAATCTCCACCACGGAATCCGCTGGAACACTTGCCCTTGATGCGGCATTACGCGGATCGGAAAAGGCGGCGAGTTCATCGTCGTCATCCAACCCGTCCCCATCAGTGTCTGCAACCAGTGGGTCCGTGTTCCAAATTAAGACCTCGTCACCATCCTCAAGTGTGTCCGAGTCTGAATGAGCATTGCCTGCCTGAGTGCCGTATGTATACACCTCAACCGCGTCTTCCAAACGGTCACCATCGCTATCGGCATCCAAGGGATTGGATCCGTATTGAAATTCCTCCAAGTTGGTCAATCCATCTGGCTCGAAGTCTAAAGCGCTGTCCGAAGGATCGTTTCGATCCAGTCCGGCATAGGTGTTCTCGAACGCATTCCCCATACCGTCGAGATCGTTGTCAGGTTCTGGCACATTGCTGTCGCCGTCCGTGCCATAGCTGGTGTCTCCTCTAATCTCATTAAGCAGCGCATACAGCTCCGATTCCTTGTCCAGTGATTCCTGTGTAGGTGAAGCCACAGTTAATAAATTGGTGCGCTCACCGGGATCATCAGCTAGATTAAATAACTGCCGAGGCGTCCCAAACACTGTCCCCCCAATACCACTAACTAGCACATTGTCTGCATCATAAGTGGCGGTGTATCCCCCACTACCAGTGCCATCGAGTAGCTTCCACTCTCCTGTCTTATCCACTATCGCTAATTGCCCGTTCATCGAGTGCTGAATAAAACCTTCACGACGAGTCTCTGGCATGGAATTTCCATACAAAATAGGCAAGAAGCTTTCGGCATCTGGCGCTTCATCTTCTGCAAAATCATAACCCAGATACGCCGCCATCGTGGCGAAGAAATCCCCCTGCCAGCAGGCATGGTCAGTGGTGCTACCAGGTGCCACCACTCCAGGCCATCGGACGATGAAAGGAACTCGCGTTCCGCCCTCCCAATTATCCCGCTTCACACCGCGAAACGGCCCATTCCCATCCAGACCCGCATTTAGACTCGCCGTCTGTGCTGCTTTCTCGGGTCCATTGTCACTGGAAATAAAGACAACCGTGTTGGAGGCCAGACTATCGTCTGTTCCCGGATTACCATCAGGGTCGGCGAGCGCATCCAAAATCACACCCGTATAATGGTCGGTTTGGGCAAGATAATCGCCATATGTGAATGAAGTGCTGCCAGCAAAGTCCGAACTGACCGCCCATGGTTTATGTGGGGCTGGCATGGGAACATAGATAAAAAAGGGCTCCCCATCCAAAGCACGTGCCCTGATAATTTCAGCGACTTTGGCCGCCTGAACCTCCAAGTAATCGGAGATGACAAACGTCGGATCATAGACACCGTTACGAACCCCAGCAACAGTGCCTTCCATCATGACGGCATTTGTCGCAGGAACTGCCTGACTAAAATCAACCATCCCGGTATCACCATCCACAAATCCCCCCTGGTAGAGCACAGTATCGTCCTCAATCCATGTATATGGTGGCATATCAAGCGAAGCTGAGGTTCCGAAATAATAATCAAACCCCTGATGATGCGGCGTATCTGTAAGCTTCTGAGAAAAGTCGATGGTGTCGCCCGACGTTGTGGTATCGTCATCGTCCAGCACATCGGCATTACTGTCCTCATCCACCGGAGTCCCTGATGGACTATAAAATTGCATCCCGATGTGCCATTTACCCACCATTGCTGTGCTATATCCTAAGGACTGGAACATTTTGGCGAAGGTAAAGCGATCCTCCTGAATGATTGGAGCACTATAGCCGCCAATCACGCCTGTTTTTTTCCATGTTCGCCAGCAATAGCGGCCTGTCATCAGCGCATAGCGCGACGGCGTGCACACCCCGTCCGCCGAATGCCCAGCAGTGAACATCATGCCCTCACTTGCAAGTGTATCAAGGTTAGGCGTCAACGATGTGAGTGTTGTATCATATGCACCCATATCGCTGTAGCCCATATCATCGTAATAGATCATGATGACGTTGGGCTGCCCCGAGGGGGAAATCGGCGGAGAAGAAGTGATCTCGGTCGCCGTGCCAAACACATCAAATTCATGATAAGCCACGACTCCATCGTCCTGCGCCTCATCAAAATTGCTAAATGTAATCGACTGCACACCGCTGGCAAGAACCCCCGTATCGTCGTCCGAGATGTAGACTCCAGTCCACGTGCTCGCTGGAATTGTCGTATAAGTCCCGCTGCTGATCAACTGAGAGCCTCCGTTTACAAAGTTAACCGTGACGTCATAGCCCTGATTGGAACGTCCGTCAGATTGAGTATCCCATCCGGAAAAACTGTTGATACCAGTAATATCATAACCCGCAGAGTTCACACTGATATCGAAATTGACCGTGAACGTCGCACCCGTAGCAGGAACAAGAACAACCTGAGTCCCACCATCAGGAGCGGCTCCAGCAACACCATCGTTGAGTCGCTCAATGGGGTGATTATTGCCGACGGCAGCACTCATGCTACTAAACGTAGTTTGACTCGAGTCAGCCAGATCAACCGCACTGGGTGATACGCTAAGATCAAAATCTGCGGTGCCAGTCCCAAGCCCCTTCTCTGTAGTCACTACCAGCTCAGCGTTTGCATACATCGCCGTAAGCAAACACGCATACAATGCACATAACACATTCTTCATATAAGTCCTCTTTCCGTAATTCGACATTCTAAATAAGATGGCGGATTCAATTTTGCACTACTACTTCTCACGTTGGAAACTATCGCCACCAGCTGCTACAGTTTTGCTGGTAGTAGGTAATCGTTTAATTTCAGACTGGAGTAAACTTCATTCAGTAGCGCCTCTTTTTCAGTGGACGACAACGCCGCTGACGCCTGCAGAGCTTGTTCTGCAGCTAGCTGATCTACTGGAACCCAGACGCTCATTACCTGACGAATCTGCTCTTTGCGCAACGATTCGCTAGAGATGGTTTCCGAAAGGGTAAATGCCAGAGGAACATTGCTGTTTTTGTATGTCTCCAGAGCTTTACCCAACGCCGCATCCTGAATTGCTCCAGGTTTGAGCGATTTGAGCCATTCAATGCCGCGATTCGGATCATTCAGGCTATAAGCCGCGGCCAGTTGTTCACCTGCAGTGATCTGCCCCCATTCGTCCATCGTTTCGAATGCACCTGCCAAAGCTTCAGGATCCTTGTGCGCCATGTTCATGGCAACGGTTGTGAACAAACTCTGATAATCCGGTGCTTCCTGATGATTCATAATATAACCTAATGCAGCCGTTGCATTCGTTGAAGACCATCGATCCATAACACCTTGTAACGCATACGTTTTATCTTCGCCATCCAGTGCCTGCACCCATTCCAATGCGTAATCAACATCCCGTTCCGCGATCTTGCAGGCAACCTGAGAGACAAAGTTGCGTTTATTTTCGCAGGGTTCCATATCGGAAATTAAAGCGGCTGCCTGAAAGGGATCCTGTTCAATATAGCTCCCCATCATCTGGTTGTATAAATAAGGAAATTGCGGGGTCATTTCGGCCGTCTCAAGCCAGTCAAATGCCGCATAAACATCCTGCTGTGCCCATTGATTAACGGTGATGGACAACAATTCATCACGCTGGGATCCGATAGGCATCTGTTCTACACGGGCAACAGCGTCAACCGGATCCGCTTGAGCTATGCCCTGAAAAACGGCCATGGTTAAATAACGACTATCTCCATCGACGCTCTTGTTGCGTTCTATCCAGCTGAATGCTTCATCAGGGTTCTGTTGTGCCATCTGATGTAAGCTCTCATAGACTAGGTCGGTGCGATTCACCTCTTGAGCATACATAACAGCGGAAAGTGGGTCTTTTTTCGCCCATTCTGAAATCAGAACACGCAACAATGATTGATTGTCCACGGCACTCGACGATGCCGCTGCCGTGCGGGCCATCCTTTCAAAATCCCCAACAGGAACCGCATCAAACAGTGATGTGCCTAATGCCGTTACACCCACAGGAACCGATGATCGCGGAGAAAGGACGCCTTCAGCTCCATGTGATGTTCCGGTTAGACTTTGCTCCGAGGCTGCAAGGCCTTCATTAGTCGATTCCCTGTCGTCCGAAACTGGCAGCGTAATGCGCCCCACAATGATTCCCGCGGTAAACATGCTTGCTGCAATGGCGATCACCCAACTGTTTTTTGTTTTCATATTTATCTATTAAAGCAGCCGATCAGCTGATCGGCTGCTGGCTGTGTTTAATATTCTCCCCAAGTAAACTTTTCCCATGCACCGATTGAATCTCTGTTCGCACATAATGGACGAGCTGTATCGACGTTGTGATCAGCACTGACATACTTTCCATTCGCACGAGCCTTCAGCGAAAGGGTTCCGTCACTGTTTTCAACCCATGTAAACTTCTCCCAGGGGCCGATCGATGTCGATTGATAACGAGGCTGCAATTGAACATTTGCATCTGTTTTATCAGCCGAAACATACATCCCATTCACGTTGGACTTCAGTGCAACATATCCATTGCCAGCATCTTCCACCGTGAACTTCTCCCAATCGCCATAGGCGGCACGGTCGGCATTCAGCGGTGCATAACTATTAATTGACTGATCCGCGCACACATATTTTCCATTAATTTCTGCTTTCAACCAGATGTTTTTCCCTATCGGCGAGCTAGTAGTGCCATCATCGATCGGCGTGTAATCAATCGGGTTTACCAGATCCTGATAATCCGAAGAGGCAACCACGCCGGCATTATCGAGCACATTCACAAACCAGGCTGTTGTATTTAACGGATAGTTAGCGTTTACCGTGTAAGTTCCATCCCCATTATCAACAGGTATAATGGCTTTCTCAGTCCATGTGCGGTCTCCCGCAAAACCGGTATCGATGGTCGAAACAAGCGAGGCTGAAGCCAGCGATTTCGTGGAAGTAAAGGTCACTGAGACAGCGCGACCAGATGCGGTCAGACTTTCCTGAATACACCAAGGTCTTCCGCTCAGTGCACTATTGGCAAATGCAATGACCTCAGGTGTATCGAACGCTCCCATGCCATGCCCCAGACCAGGGACTGACGAAACCATACGTGTTGCTGGCGAGGCTGCATAGGTCTTGGCCTGTGCGTCCAGCGGGAAAATATTATCGGTCGGCCAAGAGAACCACATGGTTGGCATGGTTGCCTGGTCCATGCGCACCATGGGATCCCACATCGTTATATAGTTCTCATCGTCATAGAGATTTTTCCCATAGTGGTTATCCACATCATAAAGATGCCCGCTTCCATACACTGGGACAGCGAAGGCAAAACGATCATCAATACCAATGACCGTTGAAGTAATAATGCCGCCCCACGACACACCAACTACTCCGACTTGATTTTGATCGACCGATGCGAGTGAACGCATCAGGGAGTTAGCCAGCACTGTGCATGAAGCCGCATGATACATCCACTGATCCGTGATCGGCTCAAGATCCGTGTCTCCGTAAATTCCAGCACGCGCCGGCCCGGCTGCATTGTGTTTATAGTAATCGCCGACATTCTGCCCAGCTGCAATCTGCTCAGCCGTTGCAATCGCGTCAGTCTGACCTTCGGTAGCAATCATAATCGCCGCGTATCCATAGCCGACCCACGTGTCTACATATTCTTGCAATGCGGTTCCTCCGCCACCATGGACCAGCACAACACCTGGAACGGGATTGTTCGCATCCGCTCCTTCAGGAATACCAATGTATGCATAAAAACGGGTGTCGTTTCCCCCATAATCGACCCCATCAATATATACCGATTGAACTTCTCCGGCAGTCATCGTTGCTTTGCCATTACCTGTGTCGGTGGTATACATACTGGGTGCATTAGTTAAGTCACCGATGCCTGCAATCGTTTCGAGATCTGTTGCTGCACTCGCATTGAGAGCTACAACAAGCCCAAGCCCCATCGCACATTTACGTATTCGTTTATCCATCTACTGCTTTCTGTTATATTTTTAAAGTGTATGGCGAAGCTTATAGGGCTGGACAGTCAGATACTATCCAGCCCTGTGATGCTGCTAGCCGTGCCTAATATTCTCCCCAGGTAAACTTCTCCCAGGCACCGATTGCAGTCTTGTTCCCACACAATGGGCGAGCTGCATCAACGTTGCTATCGGCACTGACATAATTCCCATTCCTGCGAACTTTCAGCGAAATGGTTCCGTCGCTGTTTTCAACCCATGTGAATTTCTCCCATGAGCCGATCGAAGTCGCTTGGTAACGAGGTTGCAATTGAACATTTGCGTCTGCTAGATCCGCGGAAACATACATCCCGTTCACGTTAGCTTTCAGTGCGATATACCCATTTCCGGCATTTATCACGGTGAACCTTTCCCAACCACCGTATGCGGCACGGTTGGCATATAGCGGTGCATAGCTATTAATCGATTGATCCGCGCATACGTATTTCCCATTAATTTCTGCTTTCAACCAGATATCTTTACCGATGGGAGGACCGCTGGTGCCATTATTCTGTCCCCAAACGATTGAAGAGGTTTTATTTTCAACATCCAAGGTCACGGTGCAGTGCTCAAACACGCGTGTATACACATAGCCGTCTTTCACAGCCTGGTCTAAGGGTTCGCCCATTTCCTTGTCGAAATCATCATCCCAGCTCATCATTGAATCAGCGCCCCAGTTGCTTCCTTCACCCACCCAGCGGTAATAGGTGTTGTCATTGGCTACGATGAGGTAAGCTGCATGCGTGAACTCGTGAGTTGCAGGCCAGCCACCATAAGCATCTGTATTGCCATCATAAGAGCCCCAGCAGACCATCATATAATCGTTCGGAGCTGTAATCAGGGCGTCGAGCAATACGACTGCAGAATTGGCACTCACGCAGCGTTTACGGAAAAAGTTATCAATGAAGACACCATCTGAAATATCAAACAAATCGGGGTAGTCGCGTATGACCATTCCGCCAGGAGCCATATCGATTCCGTTCAGCAGACGAAAGCTAGTCCCTTCCATCCCTTCCAGCATATATCGAACATTGTCTGGATAAGTTAAATAAGTTCCGCTGAAACCATCCACGAAGATTCCATGGAGGTCACTGTTCTCGCAGTTCCAGTTTACCGTGTCGATATACCAGTCATTCTCATCAGGATTACTAAGGTTCAGACTAATCGTATCGCCGTCGTCATTGTATAGGAAATAGTCAGGATGATCGATCAGTGCCTGAGCTTCGGATTCGAAGAGATCAGGATAGTCACCACCAATACTATAGATCATGAGCGGTTTGCACAGTGGATTGGCCTCGACCATGCGAGCTGCTGCAATGCGACTGGTTAGCTCATGAGATGGATTCCCATAAATTGCACGCATGTGTGTCTTCTCGATGGTGAAGTATTCAAAGTGATCCCGGATCCAATCATACTGCTCATCGGTAAAGTCACCACTGTCATACGCATGGCCATAAAGCCGAGTCCTTTCCCATTCACCCGCATAACCCGGTTCTGCCTGAGCCTGAAACGATGTGGTAGCAATGGCAAGACACGCCGCGGTCATAATTTTTCTACCAATATTTTTAATTTTCATAGTATTCCTTACTTGTTTTGGTTATACAGTCTAACTGCTTGTTGATATTATATCTTGGGTAAACCCACCCAGCCACCGATGACCGAACAACTCGCACATAATGGGCGATCGGCATCAAGGCGTGATCGGCACGAACATAGCATCGGCTTTTATTCCATTCGCCAACGCGTCTAGGCGCGGCATGCACATATTGAGGGAAAGCGGTCGCAATGCGTGCTAGAAAACTGGCCACAATCACTGAGTGAAGTGCCTTGATCATATCTTTTTGGGGGTTGGGGTGAGGGTAATAGAAGTGAGAGCCGTGCGCTGTGATGCCCAATTCTCATTTACCCGAATTTTTCATCGGCAGTTTGGGAGTCAGTAGCACTCGATTTTCTTCTGAGCGCATACTACCTAATTTAAGGTATCTAATACTATCGCGTGTTTACGCGACACCTAGTCGCCCTTCTCATCATTTGTGAAAAGCGTCACGTATTTACTCGATATCAAGCCACACCTAGAGATGCGATACTTCAAAAGTAATGAACACCACATCCATGACGTTAAAACGACCACTCTGCACATTCCTTCTGCCCATCTTAGTATGCTCCTTAAGCCTCAATGCGTATGACTGCTGTGGCGACGCGGTGAAAGAAATCCTACTGCGTCAGTGCGAGCACAAAGTCACTCTAAAGCAGGCACACATGGGCAGCCTTGAGATTGATACACTCCTACTGGATAGCTTTGGTGCTCCACCTGAAAACATTCGTCAGTTTTACCTAGAAAGTCGAGCCGCTCTCGAAGCCGACAAAAACGGCACTTTCACATTGCCCGAGGTGCTCAAGGCTGCTCAGAAAAATGACATCGACCTCATGGGCGGGCCGATCTTAGGAGATATCACAGCTGAAAGCGTCGTCGTATGGCTACGACCAGCGACCAATGGTCCCATTGAAATCGATGTCACTAATCGCAAGAGTAAATACACGCAGCAATTCACTGCCGAATCGGTGCAGGAGGGCGTGGAACTACGCATCACACTCGACGGACTCTTTCCAGACAACTGCTACGATTACGTGGTCAAATCCGATGAAAAAGAGCTCGCAAAAGGTTCCTTTACGACTGCCCTACGAGCCTACGACAAAGGCATCACACGCATCGTCTTCGGATCCGACTTCCATAAAATCGGGGTGCACAATCCACAGCTGCTTCAGCAAATGCTCAAGCGTGAGCCCCTCGCTTTACTCATTATTGGCGACAACACAGTCGACGATCGCAAACGCGATATGAACATGCACCGAGCAGATTATTTACTACGTGACGTCTCGCAGCCATGGAGTGTCTTTGCGGCCAACGTGCCCGTCTATGCCACTTGGGATGACCATGACTATTATAATAATGATGTCAGCGGCATCGTCGGCAATCGATTCACTGAATCCGATCGCAAAGCCGTCCGCAAAGTTTGGCATCAGAACTGGAACAATCCCATACGTGAGGACGGCCCCGATGGTATTTACTTTAACACCCGTATCGGACCCGTTGAAATCTTCATGCTCGACACTCGCTCCTACCGTGAAAACGAACGACGTGGCGAATATACCTCCTACCTAGGTAAGACTCAGCAAGAGTGGTTGAAGCAGCGTCTCAAAGCATCCACAGCCCCCTATAAAATTTTATCCAGCGGGACGATGTGGAGCGATTATGTGACCGATGGCAAAGACTCTTGGGGCACCTGGGACACCGAAGCCCGCGAAGAGATCTTTCAATTCATCGAAGACGAAGCGATCAATGGCGTGTTACTCATCAGTGGTGACCGCCATGGCGCACGTGGGTTTACGATTCCCCGTCCCTCTGGCTTTAAATTCTATGAATTTGAATGCGGCACACTCGGCGGTGTCCCAGGCCCCAGCGGCATCGTCAAAGGCTGCGAGGAACAACTGTTCGGCTACAACGGGCACGATACCGTTGCCTTCGGCGAATTCGTTTTCAACACGGAGCTAGATGAGCCAACCGTCACCTTCCGCCTTATTCGCGAGAGCGGTGAGCTGATGGAAGAACACGTTTTGAACGACTCACAGTTGAGCACGAAGTAGTAACACACCCGTTGTAGCGAACTGGCGAAGCATTTCGACCGCAGTAACCTCAGCCCTACGCACAGAGCCGAAACCGCTTCGCGGGTTCCGCTACACTCAACAGCAATACATCCGTTGTAGCGGACTGGCGAAGCCATTTCGACCACATCAACCTCTACCCTACGCACAGAGCCGAAACCGCTTCGCAGGTTCCGCTACACTCAACAGTAACACACCCATTGTAGCGGACTGGCGAAGCCATTTCGACCACATCAACCTCTACCCTACGCACAGAGCCGAAACCGCTTCGCAGGTTCCGCTACACTCAACAGTAACACACCCATTGTAGCGGACTGGCGAAGCCATTTCGACCGCAGTAACCTCAGCCCTACGCACAGAGCCGAAACCGCTTCGCAGGTTCCGCTACACTCAACAGCAATACACCCGTTGTAGCGGACTGGCGAAGCCATTTCGACCACATCAACCTCGACCCTACGCACAGAGCCGAAACCGCTTCGCGGATTCCGCTACACTCAACAGTAACACACCCATTGTAGCGGACTGGCGAAGCCATTTCGACCACATCAACCTCGACCCTACGCACAGAGCCGAAACCGCTTCGCGGATTCCGCTACACTCAACAGTAACACACCCATTGTAGCGGACTGGCGAAGCCATTTCGACCACATCAACCTCTACCCTACGCACAGATCCGAAACCGCTTCGCGGGTTCCGCTACACTCAACAGCAATACACCCGTTGTAGCGGACTGGCGAAGCCATTTCGACCGCAGTAACCTCAACCCTACGCACAGAGCCGAAACCGCTTCGCAGGTTCCGCTACACTCAACAGTAACACACCCATTGTAGCGGACTGGCGAAGCCATTTCGACCGCAGTAACCTCTGCCCTACGCACAGAGCCGAAACCGCTTCGCGGATTCCGCTACACTCAACAGTAACACACCCGTTGTAGCGGACTGGCGAAGCCATTTCGACCGCAGTTAGAGGACTCCAATGCTCCAGCCTCAAAACACTCGCATTCTAAAGACCGATGCAAGCGCACCGTGTGTGGCATACATTTTCAGACGCAGACCGGAAGTCGTAATCGCTTCACTCAAGCACAAGTCATAACGTGCTCCATGGTGATCGCGCACTTCGGCCAACAACTTTCCGTCGGCATCCAATAGGTCGAAATCTCTGACCGTAAAAGGCACCACTTCTTCGGAGTGCGTCATTAAGACCGACTCCATGGGGTGATCCCAATCCGGATCGAACTCTAGAACCACGCGAGCAACCTGCACAGGCTGCTCCCAGTCGGCGCTCAGCGTCGGCTCGGCATCATCGAAATCAGCCACCCAGGCATTGACCGCATCCGTTGGGCGCGCAAAACCTGACGCGACCTGATAGACATCAAAGCCTTGCAAGGCTGGCTCAACAGTCATAGCTAGATTCCGCCCTTCCGGACGGCGCTGCGGCAACCAGAACTCAAAGCGATCGATCCCAATACCCTCCGGCGGGTTTTGCACACTGGATGTGGCGACTTTGATGTTATACTCCGCCGAAACCGAGAGCACACCCGTCAGACGCTGCTCACTCTCACGCACCGCAACCTTAGCATTCTGCTCTAGTTTAATGAAGTGATAGCCCGCTCGATCGATCGAAACAGGGAAAGTCAGCGAAACTGTCTGCACACCCGCTACAAGCGCTATAGATTGCTCGGCGAGACAGACGTCTGGGGTAAAATGCTTTGCATCAGACGACCGCATCAAAGCAAACTCCAGCGTGGTCGCTTCGCTCGCGTCTACTTCAAAACTGAAATCCGGGCAGTCTCCCGCCGCTAAGGGCAACAGCATCGCAGTCGCAAAATCGAGACACTTCCAACTCTCCCCGCCTTCCAGTCGGCTGAGCTCAAGCGTCGAGCTCGCACTTAAGCTGGCCTGTGCTGCGAGATCTTTTGTATCCGAAATTTCAATACCTGGAAGATATTGCCCAGCACGATCTAGCCGCGTCTGCAACTCACGTAATTCCTCGCCGCAACTGACATCGCGCGGCAAGCAGTCGTGCGCCTGACAAACCGCTGCTGCGGTGCCGACACCCACCCCACCTGCGGCGCAGGTCAACATGACACGCGTCGAACCAAAGGCGACGTGCGTCGCACTGATGATACGTCCCGCGAGAAAGAGGTTATTGATGTTACGGCTATAGTGCGCCCGCAGCGGCAAGCTATAAACACCTTTCGAGTGCCACTGCGTGCAACCAGACTTATCCGAATACACGCCATCGGCTGGATGTAAATCTAACGCCCAACCACCGTGAGAAATACAATCTTCAAAATAAGTCTGCTCAACGACATCCTGCTGCTTGATCATCACATCGCCCTCAAAGCGGCGGCTCTCACGCTTGCCAGGAATATGCCCCACCCACTCGAGGGTCAGGTTTTCGGCTTCCGGAAACTCACCAGAGTTTTTGATGTAATCCCACACACCGTAGACCACCTTCCAGAGCTCCCACTTAATGTCTTCGGTCTGATGCACGGTATCCATACGTCCGCCGTATTCAAACCACCAGAAATTGCAGCCCTGCATATTCGTCTTGATCTGACGGTAACGCGGAATCTCTTTAATCTCACGCAGCGCCCAGCTCGGCGCCTTATATTTCACTGGCTCGCCGACATCTTTAGAGTAGAAGTAAATCGAGTGCCCGAGTAACTCCCCGTAGCTTTCATCGGGCGCAAAGCCCTCGCCGAACTCTTCCTTGGTTTCCGCTCCCATACGGAAAGCCGCACCCGCCATAAAACCGACAATCCCATCGCCGGAGGCATCACAAAACCGCGGTGCTTTCAGAACGTAGCGGGTTGAGTTCTGCGCACAAAAGGCAATCACCGCCGAGATGGTGTCCGGATCACTTTTCTCCACCTCGTAGGCAGCAGTATTGAGCAGCAGCGTGAGGTTTGATGCTTCGTGGCATTTCTCCAGCAGAATGGTGTCAAAGATTAAGGGATTCCCCTGTCGGTTACGATACAGGTTCTCTTCAAGGATCTCGTTGACCAAGCCACCTTCACGCGACCAGCGATTGTTATTACCTAAGTGCGAAGTCGCCCCCAAAGCCCACAGGCGCACTTCGCTCGAAGCATTACCGCCAAGAATCGGTCGATCCTGCACCAGCACGACTTTGAGGCCTTCGCGTGCAGCAGAGATCGCGGCACAAGTGCCCGCCAACCCGCCGCCAACAACGACGAAGTCGACATCATATTGAATTTCTTTCAGCGCGCGGCCTGAACTTGGTTTTTCAATTATCATATGAATTTATCTCTAAAATTACACGGTCTCACGCGCCTTGCGCACAGCGAAGAAAATAGTCCCGGCGATCACGAACAACACCACACCAAACCCAGCAAGGATGCCGTGGTCTTTTTCGTTCACAAAAATGAGTGAAAACATCATCAGCCCGCAGACTACGAGGCACCAAGCCACGACCTTTGCTGCGACCGGATTGGAATGTGCTGCCGCCTCTGGCGACTCGGCTTCATGCGCACATGACAAGTCAGCAACGGCTTGCCACCCCGTATCGACGCCACGACTACACAGTTCAACAATCGCCAGCACACTGACTGGGAAAATCACGCCAACAAAGGTCTTGAGGAAATTGGCATTCGCCGCGACCCAATCATTGAGCGCGGCCATTGCCTCCATACCGCTGAACCAGCCATCGACACCAAAACCGAAACGCACCAACGCCCCGAGTATGAATCCGCTCAAGCCAGTGATCCAAACGGCACGCCCGCCAATTCGCTTGCTAAAGACTCCCCACAAAGATGGCGCGAGCAGCGGCACCACCATCAACTCGGTGATACTTATGATTAAATTCTTAACCTGCCCCAACTTCTCGATCTCCAACGCAATGACGATCAAAACGGCCCCCAGGATGATCGTAAAAATACGCCCGGCATAGAGCAGTGACTTAGGGGTGCATTTCTTCGCCAGCGGCTTGTAGATGTCATTGGTCAAGACACCGGAAAAGACATTGAGCTGCGAGCTGACCATACTGGCAGTCGCCGAGAACATCGCGGCCAACATGAGTCCGACCATGCCAATCGGCAGCACCGACTTACAGGCGAGAATGTAGGCTTGCTCGGCATCCGCGCCCGGATTCGATACACGATAAATCATCGGCGGCAGCAGCCACAAGAGAGGGCTGACCAAATAGAGCACGCCAAAGAGGAAGGTGCTCTTACGGGCATCCTTCTTCGTCGGCACACAGAGGAAACGTTGCACGAAGGCCCACTCCGCACCAATCATGAAGAAGTGAATTGCCGCCCACCCAGCGAGGAAGAACACGGTGTATTTCTCTTCCTTCACTAAATCGAAGAACCCCTCAGGCGCTGCATCAATAAAGCCACCCAAACCACCAACCTGCGACAGTGCTAGTGGCACCACGAATAACACGGCTAGATTGAGGATAATGAACTGCAGCACATCGGTCATCAACACCGCCCAGAGCCCGCCGATCATCGTATACAGAACGACTACGGATCCAAAGATCAGGATGGCCCAACGAAGCGACAAATTGCCTGTTTCCGGATCACACAGCGGGTTGCTCGGATCCAGTGGCATCAAGGCCACTAAGATTTTTGCCAAGGCATAGAGGGCCGCCGCCGTGCCGACGACACGCAGCACCATCATCGCCCATGTGTAGAAATGCAAGGCACCTGCCCCAAAGCGTAAGCGCACGTATTCGGCAGGCGTCCGGATGCCCATCGCCTTCCAACGACCTGCTACAAAAAAACCAACCAGCAAAGCGGCGACGCCATACATGAGGTTAATCATGACCGCGACCATACCGACGTCGAAGGCGATGCTGCCCCAGACCACAAAAGTGTTGGCCGAGAACATCGTCATAAACGCACTCAAGCCACTCGCCCACCAAGGCGACTGCCCACCGGCACTGAACATATCGGACGAATTCTTAACCAGCCGCCCAAGCATCACACCGAGTAATACGGTGCCCAGTAGGTATGCGATTAATACAGTCCAATCAGCAGTCGCCATAATCTATTTCTTGAGAAGTTCAGGAGTGGTCTGTGACGCATCAAAGCGAAGGTAACCCAAACTGATACACCAAGCGGCGCCATAATTCACCCAACCTTCGGGGTGACGATACGCCCCTTTAGGATTGAACGGATACATTTCCGAACCAGGCAGACTGGAGATCGTGCCACGGCAACGCTCTAGACGCGCGCAGCGATTATTTGGGAAAAGCTTCGGCCATCCACGTTCGACTTCAGGGAAGCCCTTCTCGGGATGGGCGGGAGCCGCCGCGATGCGTGGGTTGCGACCAAATATGTTGTCAACCGATGCGGTCGATAACTGCTCAAGGCGAGACTTGAGCTTGGGGTCTTCCACCACCCAAGAAGCAGAGAGAAATATGGCAGGTGAGGCGATCAAGTTACCTAAATCATTCATCGAAGGAATCGTCCAGTGAGCCCCCATGTCATAGCGACGTAAGTCCCAGAGATTATCCGAGCGACTGACAGCAACTTGCGCCCATTCCGTAATTTTTTCCTGCAATCCTGCAGGCGCTTGCTTTGGATATTTCTGGAGCAACCAAACCAGATTCGGGATGGTGCGGTGCTCGCTCATGCGATGCCCCTTGGTCGTGCGTGGATCGTTCCAATCGAGGTTCTCGATGATCCACTCGGCCTGCTTGACGGCGGCGTTTAAATATTTGTCCGCATCGGCTCGCCCCTCACTTTTGGCCACTTCGTGCATGATCAGGTTTGGCACGATGGAATGACCCGGCGCATGACGACCTTTAAACGGGTGGCGCTTATCCGGCCGGGTGGACGGACCCATCACATCTTCCACTGTATTGTAGCTGGCGGGATCCCACCACTCGCTTATCTCCAGCGAACCGTCCCAATTTGCAAAGCAGAAGTCACGGCACTGCTCATAGAACGATTGCGGTAATTCATCTTTTAAGAGCGGCCAAGCCCAGAGCACATAAGCGACCTGCTCCACTGTCTGCGGATGTATCTGCCCCGGCAGTGGATCGCGACTCGGATCCCGCGTTACAGGGTGGTTCAAATAATAGCCCGCTCCCCAGTGAATTAGCTTGGCGACATCCGATGCACCGGCAAGCGGCGGCTCCATCCCGTAGTAGTCTTTGGTCGCCTGCAACGCCCCTCCGTCACTCGGTTCTTTTCGGTCCAGCTTGAAGCCAGACGCAAGCATGCGGGTCTGCTCAGCCTGCCAATCAATCTGATGCGGCATCGCATTCACCAATTCCGGATTCGCGGAGTAAAAAAGTGCCAACGCGGGGATGATCGCATCGTAGTAAACCCCATCGCGCCACGGACAACCGCCATAGGCCGTTGCAGACGTCCCAACTACACTGCGTGAGTCGATGAGGAAATCGACCGCCGACTGCCAGTAGTGCTCTTCGTAAATAGCTTCCCGAATCAAAAACGGATCACTCTCGTGCGCCTTCAATTTGCCGCCTGTTACCGTGACCACATAATGCGTGTCGCTATCCGCTGGACGGAAGTCGCTAAAATCGCCGATATGCGCTTGGATTTTCCCCTCATAGAGCACCTCTGAGCGACCCACTGCAGTGATGCCAAACGCTACACCATCCCCTGAAAGTGGTGCGGTGAAACGTTTACTAGCAGCCGTCTGATACCCGACTTGATTCAACGCGATCTGGTGGATCGTCGAATCCAATGCGATGTCGCCAGTTGTCTTCTGAGCCTGACTCTTCTCGACAAAAGCGCCCTCGGCTTCATTGGAGTCATACACCGCGATTTCACGCACTCGCCCAAAGCCTCCGTCCAGGACTTCCAAGCGAAGCTTCGTTACCGCTTGCCCGGATAGATTCACACGACGCGAGCTCTCTGTATTCTTACGAATCTTGCCCCCCTCGACCGTCACCCACGCTCCATCGATCTCAAGACTGAGATCAAAATCCGCCAGCACCGACTTTCTATCCGACTTCCATCCAGACAACACATCCACTGCTTCGACCGTAACCGGCGCGGGGAAGGTAATTTCAATCCACGGTGTTTTGTCGCCCTTAGCAGCTAACCAACGCGAGGCATCGCTTACAACCTGATCGAGCGCTTTTTCAGCGTGATAGTCTGCTTGATGGCTCGAAGCGATTGCCGTAGCCCCCTTAGCGAGGTTCACATCAGTCGCCAGTGCACTGGAGGTTCCAAGCAACGTAAAGGCTAACATTAAATGGGGTATTTTTTTCATTCGTTTGTAGTCGAGGTTTAGGAGATCAGTCGTTCGATGGATTCTATGGATTCAATACCCCGTGTGGCAATCATAACGGAATGCGAGCGGAACCTTAAGTTCCTTAAAAAACGGGCTGCCTGGTAAAACCAGACAGCCCGTTTACCCTATATTAACCCTAAAAATTCTTCAGAATAAAAGCCCTTGGAGATAAAACTCTAAGCGCGGCGTCGGCGAATCATCACAGACGTCAATGCTAGCATACCTGCAAGCAGTGCGTAGGTGCCCGGCTCGGGGATCGCCTCAATCTTAACGTTATCAATACCGAACCGCGCGTTCGTCGTATTACCACCCGAGAAGCTAAAACTAACTTGGAGGTTTTCGCCGACCGATGAAGCTGTGCCGACGATCGTGGGCACAGTGACGTCTTCAGACCACACGTTCGAATAATCATCACGAATATACTGCGCTGACCCCAATACCACATCTCCAGCACCGGCATTGTAAAAGAGCGACGCTGTAAGGGTTCCAATGAGTGTGTTATTATTTTCCAGTCTGCGAAGGTCAAAACTCAGGTCAAACTGGTCGTCCGACTGAATCACGTAAGTGGTGTCTTTTGAAATGGTGGCAGACACGCCGCTGCCGGACCATGCATAGTTGTCAGGATTTCCAAAACCAGAGGTGGACAAATTCCATGCGCCACCTGTTTCAGTCCAGCCGTTCGCATCCAAGCTTGCATCTGATGCCTCAAAGCCGTCGTTTAAGACAATGGTAGGGGCCGCTTGCGCGAGCGTGCCAGCACCGAGGAAGCTAACTGCAATGAATAATGATTTAGTAAGTGTGCTCATATAATTTCTGTTGGGGTGAATTTAGAAGTTTCTGAAAACAGTTTTTGAGAAACTTCATCGCATAGCCAAACACGCTTTTGACTTTACCTATAAACCAACAGGGCATTCTATCTACACTATGCCCCAGAAACAGATCACTCAAAAAGACATTGCTGAGGCACTCGGCCTGAGCAAGCAGGCGGTATCCCTCGCCCTGCGCGGAAGCCTTAAAGTATCCGAAGCCACACGAGAGAAGGTCAACGCGAAGGCAAAAGCCTTGGGCTATCAGCCTGACCCCAGCTTATCGGCACTGGTCAAACTTCGAACCGGTTCAGGTAAATTTCCCACGCGATGGAATCAAGTCGCCCTCGTCCACAACTGGCCGACTGAGGCGGGCTTACAAGAGTCTTGGTTTTATCGGGAATGGTTAAAATATTTGCAGGATGCAGCGTCAGCTCGTGGCATCGCAGTCAAAGAATACTGGCTTGGCGCTGGCGGTGAACATACCGCGAGTGTTTTACGCAAGCTCCGAGCATGTGGCATCACCGGACTCTTCATCGCTCCCCCTCCACAGATTGAGAACCCCGAAAAAATCGAAATTCCCACCAAACAGTTTCAAGTCGTCACCTTCGGCCCCGAGCACATGTATTCGGAGCTACACACGATCCAATTCGACTACTACGAAAACTTGAGGCTGGCTTGGGCCACACTGAGCCAGCGTGGTCATCAGCGTATCGGACTGGTATCCGCCACCTACCAAAGCCTACGCACGGGTCACGCTTGGCGCGCGGCTTACCATATCGAAAAACTACAATCTGGCTGTGAACCAGGCCAACGCATGCCTCTGGAATTGGAAAACGAAACCGGTCAAAGCAGTTGCAACGCCTACCTTAAGTGGGTTCAAGCAAACGATTGTGATGCCGTCATCAGTAGTGTCTATGACGTCGAAGCATGGAACCGTAAGCTGAAGTTGCCTCCAGAAGTCGCCATCTTCAACGTCCGCAAACCCGAACAACAAGGCATCGACATTAATATGGAGCAGATGGCCGAAACCGCCATCGAGCTACTCCTCTTTGAAATGCAACGCTCTCAGCTCGCCCACACGAAACACCCCTACCGGATACACATTCCCGGAAAATGGATTGATAAACCTAGATGCGGCAGTTCGCATGGGCTCTGATTCTTTAACCGTTAATGGGCGTTCATTAACGTGAATCCGTCCCACATCATAGTGCACTCAAATCGTATGACACCACGGTCTAACTTTACTTCCAGCATACTGGAAATCTCACAAAAATCCTATGATGCCAATTCGGGGGAAATGAACAGACTTCATTGGGAAATTAACAAATGATTTAAAATTAGCGATCTTTACAGTTTGCGTTCGACCCCTCGCCCCCTTTTTCAGTCCCAATTTGGCTCCTACTGGTCTGCGCCACCGCGACATCAGCCAAAGACCTGCTTACGTAGTGCTTGGATGACAGCGATATCCCCCCAATGTGCGCCTCCTCGAAGTGCATCCACCTTCGGTGGGTGCGTTCGCCCCCGCTCTACTTGCCAATTCGCGGCAAAGCCACGCACAAATTCGGCAGACCCCAAAATCACACCGTCGGTAAAATAACGCACCCGGCAGCGTAACATCACCGCCTTCGACAAATCGCCTTGCTCGTGTTCCAGCACCTGCACCGCCTGCTGCGACTGCCGAAACTTGTGCGGCAAAACGCAGGCCGCGCTTTATTGACTCACTTTTAATTTGAGGAACATGCTTTCTGAGGCCATCTCAACGCGGCTTGTCACGGTCTTGATGCCATTCACTACCGGAGAGGGTTCCACGACTTCTATATTATTCGTCTCCCAAAGAGTTCCAGGAACCAATTTGCTAGATGAGACCACCTGGTAAACAAGCGACGGGTCATCCATACGTTCATTATGAACAAAATAGAAATAAGTGGCCCCGTCTTCTTCTACGGAATAATGCTTTGGTGAAATACCCCCTGCATCATGATTCGTAGGATCCCCACCTAACGCATATTCCATCAGATTAATGATCCCATCAGAATCAGAATCCGATTGGGTATCATCTCCGTCCAAGCCATGACTTGCCGCCCAAGCAGTGAAGCCTGTCGTCTCATAGGATTCGAATAATTGCTGAACGGCACTGCTGGTCAATGCGCCATCATACAGACGGACCTCATCCATCATCCCGTGATAATAAAGGTTATTCACCCCACCGATCGATGCGGATGTGACGCCTGCCATCGGCTCCACTTTTCCCGTTCCACTTTGCCAGAGCGCTCCATTCAGGTAGATTGCCATGATTCCGGTGGCGGCATCCTTCGTAAAGACCCAGTGATTCCATTGATCTTTATATTCATTTTCAGACGCTTTTTTAGAAATTCGATCAGCGGTGGTGCCATTATAGCCAGCATCCCAATAGATAATTGAGTTGCCATATGGCAAATGAATATTGACCGCACCTCCGGCACGAAACGCGACATCATTAACAGGCTGATTCGTCGCTCCATACGCCCAGAATGATATCGTTATTGCCTGATTAATCTCTGAAAATGCAGCAGCAGGAATGGTTACATTACCCACGCCTCCCATATCCAAGGCACTCCCTTTCACACCATCCGCAACCCAAGTTGCACCGGAAAGGGTTCCATCATAATTTCCAACACTATCGGTAGCCGTGCTACCGCTTACATCATCAAATTTCCACTCCGCCAGAAGCGTAGGTCCACTATCAGGATCCGCATCGGGGTTCATCAGTTCAATCTGTGACCAACGACCGCGCGACCACGCTGTCCCCGTGCCTTCAGCAATTTCCCCATTCGTGTCGGTATTGGAGTCAATCGCAATAGTATCACTATTCTGCAGCGAAATATTTTCCCACGTATGCAGGTTGGTTTTACGATCCAGAGCCGAGCCAGGACCTATATATGGATTTGTGTAGGTCGCGACCACAGAACCATTCACCAGCAATCGATAAGTCGATTCCCCGTCCTCTTCGGTCAGCGTGGTAATACGAATATCGTAAACCCCGCTAACGCCACCGAATGTGCGGCTTGCTCGTGCAAACAAGGTGCGATTGGCCTCTACGGAAGCATCAATAGCCAAACAGCTATTGGCCGTATCCTCATAATAAGGAACAGCTCCCGCATCGGTCACCGGAAAATCTTCCAAGGCCACATATGTAGTGTCTTCAACCGACGCAGCCCCCACAACTTCTGATTCTGCCAGCGTCGTATCCTCCGCATCGGCTATTGCGACAGATGTTTTTCCGAAAACAATGCGGTCCAACCGGAAATACTGTGAGCGACCAGATACGACCAGTTTATAGGTTTCACCCGCTTTAAAAGTATAAAGGGCTCGAAGCTTCATACCTGCTGCTTCGAGTTTAGCTCCATAAGACCACGTGAACTCGAGCTCATTGGGTGCGTATACAAAAAATTTATTATCCGCCTGCAACACATCCAGCGGCGCGTTGCTCCACTCCACATATTCCGCGTTGGGCCCCGCCTCATAATCTCCCTCGACACGAATATAGCAGTCATTCGCGACATCGGTGCGATCATCAATCGTTTCACGCGCGCCACGAAGATGGATCCAATATGTCCCCGCCGTGTTTATTTTAAAGGTGTATTCCAGCTCCGCAGGTGCTGGCACACTATACGTATTAGGCCCGACAAATTCGAGGTAACCATCTCCCGTATAGTCATTTTCGAGTGCCGTCGTTTTTAATTCCCACTGGCCCAAATTAGACGGCGTATTCTCGACCTCCATGACCACCAATCCGCCACTTTCATTGTAATATGTATCACCGCTTGGGGTGACTCCACCATCGCCATCTGGAACCACATAGCGTGCCCAGAACGCATCGAGATCCATCACATTGGCTTCATCGTAAAATATCCACCAAGTTTCAACCGTATCGGAGAAATCAACGCCTCCGACCTTGATCGAAGGATTATTATAAGAGGAGGCATCAATCAATTGCTCGGCTTCGACCCACATGGCTTTAAAGGATTCATTCGCAGATGCCTTCACATCGGTCAAATAGGACGTCTCTTCCGAGGTAAAGTTTGGCGTCCAATAAACGTTCGTCGTGACCGGATCTTGATTTCCATCATCTAACTTTACATACATCGTCATCGCCTGCACATAGGCTAGGTCTGTTGCATCCGTGTTCCATTGATTCCAATTGCTGTGCTGAACGACCGTCACCTTGCTCTTAATTGTCGCTGCAGGCACTCCATCTGCGATCAGCGCCGCCACCCAATCTGCGGTGATATCGGATTGTCCCGCTTCCTGAACCCACACAGCTCCACCGTTATTTAGCACAGCCTTTGCCTCATCTTTAATCCGAGTAACAGATCCAGCCCAATCTGATTGAGCATCAGTCCACTTCGTATTCTCCGCCCCAAAAGCCATATTAAATAAATCGGTGGAATCAATAAACACATACGTGTCGAGCTGAACTCCGTAGGCCCCCGCAACCCCATAATAATTTACCCCGGAAAAATCAGGATGAGCCAACATGCAGCCCAGTGCCGCCTGCGCGTGAATATCATCGGTATCCGGCTTTGAGTCAAATTGAGCAATTAATATATCTTTGCTCTTGTCAAAATACGTTCTGGCCTGAACCACCGACAGTGCAGTGATCGCACAAAGAATTATTAATAACTTCATCTTCATCTTGTCATTTCTTCTTTGCTAATTTAACTTCAGTGATTTTTGAGGATTTCTCTTCTGATTTATGCTTACTCATTTATTAAAATCAAAAAAAAGCAGTAAAAGCCGTTTACCGGTATCTCTTTAACCTAATTTTCGACGTAAACGTGTTTTTCTTTGATTTCACCAAAGGCAAAGGATTCCACATGCCCATCCACAAATGCCGCATTGCCGCGGCCATTATGTCGAGTGCTGAAACTTGGATTATCCAGGGATGCCCCATAGCTCGTAAAACTTGAAGGAGGCAATGCAGTATCAGCTGTCGCGGGGTTATAGACTCCACTACTCGCAAAGTAGCCAAACCCCCAACCGCTGGGATAGCGTTGACCAGCATCCGCCACTAAAATCGTTTCACTCGGACGCTGCACCTTGATAGTCCGATAGGGACTGGGCTTGGTCCCATCATCCTTAGTTCGCGTGTCCGGTATCAATGTTGGGTTCCAGCCATAAGCGTGCGTCGTCTTCATTTTCCCATCTACCTCTAAATAGTGCTCAGCCGAGGGGCAATTGATCAGCTCAATGGATTGCTTAGAATTCTCATCATCAATATAGGGGCGTAATTGCTCAAACCATGGTATTTGAGAATTGGCCTCAGTTTCAGCATTCAGTCCATGGTAATTCCCAGAATGCCCCGTTGCATACATATTCGCAGCCACGGCCAACTGCCGCAAATTACTCACACACTTTGCCTGATTCGCACTTTCACGAACCTTACCGACTGCGGGTATCAGGATCCCTGCGAGAATGGCGATAATGGCAATCACCACCAGTAATTCGATGAGTGTAAACGCAGCGGCTCTGCGGAGATGTGAGGAACGAGGCGAAGTAAGAGATAGAGTAGTCATCATGTAATTGGGGTTCGAGGGTATTATTTAATTCATAAGCTAAATTAACGCACTGGTATTGCGGTTTCGGAATAGTTCCCGCGCGTTTTATTCTTGGTCAACTTGTCGACCACTTCTGGATAGCTCACGAGGAAGTTATTCTCATCGATGAGATTGATAAAGACATGTGTGGATCCCACTGGAATTTGAGCAGACACCTTGTTTCCGGGCAACAAGGTCGCCGGCGTGCGAAACCATTCCTCATCAGGCGCTCCACCGTTCAGAGTATAAATTAAATTCGCACGCACGACTTTGGCACCATTCTCCTGATAAGTGAACCCGACATAATCACCCTTCTGCTCAGCAGTTAACACAATGCACACCGCTTCTTTGTTAGGCAGTGCATGTTTGAAGTGCGGATTGTAATACGGATAGCTCGCCTTCATCTCTTCGAGAATCACCGTCAATCGTTGATTCATATCCTGTGCTTTTTCGGGCATCGTCTCGGCTAAGTTGTGAGCTTCTTCAATGTCCCCGCGCTGCTGCTTGCCGTCTCGTGTCTCATAGAGACGGAACAACTCAAGCTCGGGCGAATTCGGATTGCCCACATGATCATAGTTACGGATTAGCTTGTAGTCACCAATGCGAAGGGTGCTTTCCAACGCGATACTATTCGGGAAGTGCCACATCATGGTATCACGCACCCGGCCATCTGCTTCGCGCACCAGTGATGCATCTGTTGGATTCTTCAGCAACAAGGGGCTGAGGTCACACCCATCCAGATGCTTATCCGCAGGTTTATTCGAACCAGTGAGCGCGAGAATCGTCGGATAAAAGTCGAGACCGTTCACCATGACATCCGACTGAACGTCTGCTTCAATACCAGGGCCAGTGATAATGAATGGCACACGTGTGCCCCCTTCCATCGCAGAGATCTTGCCTCGATCGAGCGGATAGTTATCCGTAATGATCTCACCGGGATGTTGCTCCATACCACCATTATCGGACGTGAAAATGAGATAAGTGTTCTCGATCAACATGTGTCCCGGCCAACGCGGATCTTCAGTTGTATTCAAATAGTTCAGCAAACGACCGACATAGTAATCGAGCTCTTCGACCATCGCACAATAAAATGGATTCGTCTGTCCCTCGCCCTTCCACTCCTTCGGGTTCTCCGGCAATTCGACACCGAGCTTTTTACAATATTTATCGAGTAGCTCTTGGCTACGCGTGTGAATAGGTGTGTGCACCAACCAAGTCGCATAATAAAGGAAGAACGCTTGATCCTTGTATTCTTTAACGAAGTTGATGGCGTCCTCGCTATTCTGGTGATAGGGATATCCGTTCTCATCCAGCTGATAGGGGTCGCCTGCTTCACGAGTCGCGAAGCCTTCTAAACGATTCGGCATACGCCTCGTCGTGCCTAAATTGTGGCGGGTATAATCGAAGCCCTGATCTTTAGGCTGGGGATATGAGCTGTGGTCGATGGCCATGTGCCACTTGCCGCAATGCCCAGTGACATAGCCGTTTTGTTGCAAGGCTCTAGCGAGTGTCATCTCGCCCTCTGGCATACGTCCACTATACCACGGCGCCATCATTCGATGGGCGGTTTTATTGTAGGCCGTCGGCGGACCTCCACCAACGACATGCGTCTTTTGTGCACGAGCCGGATGATTCCCGCTCATGATCGCACAGCGTGACGGCGCACAGGTCGGCGCGGGTGAATACCCTTGCCAAAACATCACCCCTTTTTGCGCCAAGGCATCGATATTCGGCGTCTCCATCGGCGAGGGCTCATCGATGTCGTAGCACTTCACATCTTGCCAACCTAAATCATCGGTCAGCAACAACACCACATTGGGCTGCGTGGGTCGGGGATGGCTAGCGGCCGCTGCAAGACTCGAAAGCAGCACAAGGCTGCAAAGCGCGAGAGGTAAAATACTTAGTTTCATTTTTAGACAATTTGAATTAATAGAATAGAGCTAAGGGTCTTCACGAATTGAGGCATGGCAGAAAGTCAGCGCGAACATTCCTAAGCAGACCGCCCGTTAATACTATCATTTGTGAGTTAAAAAAAGACCGCGCTCTGCAGCGCGGCCTTTACCCTGAATCATATAACCCTATATATGAAAAACAGCCTATCTGCGGCCCTTCCGACAGGCTCAGGCGCGACGGCGCATCGCTACGGATCCGAGAGCCAACAGACCACCAAGCAGCGCGTAGGCGCCGGGCTCAGGAATCACCGCTAGCGCGGTATTAAAGGCAGTTTCGTTAAACGCTTCATTTGTAATAACGAAACCATCAAATACAAAACCATTTTCGCGGGGAGCCACAGAAAAGGTGTGAGCACCAACTGTTAAAGCCTGAGTTCCCCCAAGCTGTATATAGTTGGCGAGATCAGGAGTCCCTGTGGCAGTAAGTGTGTTAAAGTTCGCATTATCTGTCGATACAGCATCAAAAGCTGTATACTGAAAGCTGTCGTTAGCATCAGCATCCTGTGTCGAACCTGCGAAGTCTTGTAAATCAGGTATGATATATCTTGCCCATAGAACATAATCTCCCGCCTCAGCAATCGTAACGCTAAAATCGGCGCTTCGTGTAGCGTCCACTGCAAACGAGTTACCACCAGTTGCCATGATCGCACTGCCTCCACCCAGAGTTTGCGTATTGAGCGGTGCGTTAGAGCCATCAATGGTTGCTTGGGTTACCGTAAGGAAATCCGAGGCGCTAAACGTTCCTGATTCCGCTTGGACTCCGATAATGTCAGCTTGAGCTGACGAAAACGCTGCAAGCGAGAGGAGCAAGCCTACCAGCTTTTGATTCTTTAATGATACTTTCATAGTTCTTTTGGGTTGGTTGATTTTTATATGTGCTCCTTAAGGAGGTTGAGTTGACGCAGTGATACTACTAACAATTCCACCATCCGTCTGTCCCTCATTAGAGGGACAAATCGCATTTAATTGAGAGCAAGAGAATGAGCGCTAACTATTTTTTCTCTCTTGGGTGTCATGGCTGCCCTCCAGCGAGGCATATTTTGCGCCTCGGAAGGGCTGCGCAGACTTCCGGGCAACGGGGCCGTAGAACTAAATCAATATCACGCTAGGACACGCTGCACTAAACAAAAAATGCGGCTGAATCAGCGAATCGCGACTCGAACGACGGCCGCACTGGCAGGAGGCATTTTGACCTCGAGCTCATCACCCTGGATGACTCCGAATTCGGACAGTGGGGACCATTCCCCATCCCAAGTCCCATCCTCGTTGATCTGCACTCCACCTAAGGTCACATCTGCTGAACCACCTGCAATATCATTGTTGCGTCCTCTCAAAAAGATAATTTCCGCCGTAGCAGCATCCACCGCGGTATCCAGCTTGATCTTTACCAGCTGTTCTTCGGCCTCGTCGCCATGCTCTTTATTGATAAGGGTCACGGCCACGAGATCATCATTCAAAGTTGCGTAAACAGCCAGATCTTTGGCAGAATTTTCGATCGGCAACATCTTTCCATGGCCGCCAATATCAAACATTTTCATTCCGTAAGCCAGCGGACGTGCCTCGTAACCGTTACCACTGGTAACAAAGACCGCGTATTTGCACATGCCAGCTCCGCTGGTTTTATCACCAGTGTGGAAATCAATCCCCTCGGACTCATGCGCAGCCCACCAACAGAGATAGTCTAAGCCCCATAATGCCGAGGCGTAACTGTCACTGACATCTTTTAGTCCACTCATCGAAAAGCTGTTACTCTCGGTTAATCGATACGAGACGTCAGCATCGGAGAGCGCTTGAGCCTGGGTAATTCTCTTATAAACATTTCCGTATTTCGTGTGCAATGAAGAGGATAACATGAGTTCACGCGATTCGACTTCGTTCTTTGGAATGAGCTCTTCCCCTTTGGCTCTGCGGGGATTTTCATACGCGCAGCCGAAAGGATAAAAGTGTCGAGCTATTTTAACCAGTGGACCGGTGCCGTTGCTGAATTCACGGACCATGTTGTTGTCCAACTCTTCGTTGGGATTATGATCTGGGCCGGAAAAGACTGCTTCGGGATATTCCGCAACAATTGCGTCACGAATGGCTTTCCATTTGGCTGAATAGATATCCCAGTCTTTATAATAGTAGGGCTCATTGCCGATCGCAAAACTGTCTAGCACATCAGGGTATTCTGCGCGGATAAACCTGGCTGCCTTAGCGGCATAATCGATGTTAAAATTGGGGGCTTCCGGCTCTCCTTTTTGATTCGTGTCCTTCAGACGAACAGAATAGATGACCTCTGCCCCAGCGGCCTTGGCAAATTCGAAAACGCTGGCAATTTGCTCTTCATTCGCACCAGTCTTCTTGGTGTAATCGAGGGTGTTGCCGCCGAGACGTAGGTTTTTGATACCCAGTGTTTTGAACATGGCAACGAGCGGCTTGTTATCAGGACGAAAATAAGGAAGCTCACCGTTTTCCGGCTCCAGCAGCTCGATTTCATAACTCACACCAATGGAGGTCGGTGAGATGACATGCCCAGGCTGACTGGTGGTGACAGATACTGTCACCGGGGCAGGCGCAGCATTTACAGTTACCGATAATAGAACACTACAGAGGCTAATCACATTTCTTATTTTTTTCATTTTCATTCTTTATGGTTGCTCCTGAAGGGAGGCTGATTCGACGTCATGACATTACTAACAGCGCCACTATCTGTCTGTCCCTCATTGGAGGGACAAACGGTGTTTAATGGGGAACCCGACCTCCCACCTGCCCCCCATTTCCTCTTGCACAGAAACAAAGAACTGCACTGACTCACACAGGTCGACCATCACGGCGACATCGTCCCACTCCCCCGAAATCCTCAATGCACCTCACTGCCCTCCTGTTTATTTACAGCGCGCTCCTGATGACCAGCATCGCATCTGCTACGTCGGTGTCGACGGCAGCGCCGATTAGCGAATGGTCAGTGAATCAGCTAGAACAGAGATTGGAGCATATTGACACCGAACTCGGACAACTGGCACGGTTCAGCCTGCGTGCTGGCATGGGATCCATCGGTTATCGATCCTTCAGGCATCTGACGCCGGAGCAGACCGAGTGGGTGCAAATCGATCTAGAAAGTGAAGCTGCGATTGATCAAATTGTGCTGGTTCCGACGATCTGGCATGACGCAGTCACTGGCCATCGAGCCGACTGCTTCCCACTACAATTCCAAATTCTGGCAGGCACCCACGAAGACAGCACTGGCAGCGTGATCGCATCTTTTGATGCAACGGATCACCTCTTGCCACGTAGCGCACCGCTGATCGTCCCATGCGATGTCAAGGCGACCTGGGTGCGGATCGAGACCTCCCTACTTTCTCCGGCTGCCTTTGATGGTAAATACAAACTGGAACTGTCGGAAGTCATGATTTTTAGCGGCGAGGAGAACGTCGCTTTGCGACAAACCGTTCAAAGCCCATCCAACAGCTTTACCTCTATCTCACGAGCAAGCAACTATCTGGTCGATGGCTTTGTCCCCTATGTCATGCATTCTGGTCGAGGCCTTCATAGCAATGCCTATATCGGCCAAGTCGAACCGGACACCGCCCCAGTCCTCTCGCTTGATTTGGGCGAAACTTACCCACTCAACCGAATTCATCTGCATGCGGTCGACCTGAACGAAAACAGCCCCCAGTCCCATCCTAGCGATTTTGGCATTCCCCGACACATGATTCTTGAAGGAGGTAATCTGCCCGACTATTCGGATGCCTCGCCTCTCGTCGAATATCGAATCAACTCCGCATTTGAGTCCGGCCCCGTAATCATGCGAAATTTCCCCAAGACAGCCTGCCGTTACGTGCGACTGCGAGTGATCACACCTTACCACAACAGTCGGGACAATTCCGACAACGAGCTGGTGGGCTTTGCCGAGATTGAACTCTTTTCGGAGGACCAGAACGTCGCACTCGGCAAACCGATCCAATCCAACTTGAGTGTAAGCAATACTGGCCGATCTCTAGTGAGCTTAACCGACGGCCTCAATACGTATGGATATATCCTGCCGATCCGTGCGTGGATCAACGAACTGGCCCTACGCCATGACTTAGAAGTTGAACGACCGATCATTGCCGATGAGTTAAACCGACGCTATGCGCTTCAAAAAACTCAGCTAAAATGGGTCAGCTGGCTAGCAGCACTACTGGCAGTCGGCATTGGATTTACGATCCTGATCGATCGCATGCTGCAGATCAGGAAAATCATGCAAGTGAAAGAGCGTTTTGCGGCCGATCTACACGATGAACTGGGTGCCAACATTCATACCATCGATATGCTCAATGAAATTTCCAGAGACACCGACTCCCAAGAAGAGCGGGATATGCTCAGCGACCGGATCTCCAAGGTGACTGAGCGCACCGCTACCTCGATACGCTATTTTAGTAACATGCTTGCAGCAGACCAATTCCACGTCGGACTAGTCGACGATATGCGACGAGCGACGGAACGCATCGCAACCAACATTAAATACGACTTAACGGTCGAAGGTGCCGATTCACTCAACCAACTCAAACCGCTCATCCGAGCCGACCTGTTCCTATTCTACAAAGAAAGCCTGATCAACATTATACGCCACTCAGGTGCGACCCAAGTGCGCACTCACTTAGAGGCCACTGCCAGAGAAATCCGCCTCACCATCAGCGATAATGGAATCGGCATCAGCGATTCAATCGGGAACGAGGCTCCAGCAGCACTCAAGCGCCGAGCGCACCTAATCGGCGGGAAAGCCACAGCCCAACGCACGCCTGCTGGCGGCACCACAATCACCTTAATACTACGCCCGCGTCGCCGTCCTTGGAGGAGAACAAAACTATGAAACAGCCGATACAAATCATGCTAGTGGAAGACCACCCAGAATACCGCGAGTCCCTTACGCTCGCTCTGAACCGAGAGACAGATATGCAAGTCGCAGATCAGTTCGGCACCGCAGAACAAGCCCTGCGCCACCTCCAATCACTCCCAAGAGCAGAACAGCCCGACCTCGTGCTGCTGGATTTGAATCTCCCCGGCATGAGCGGTCTAAAAGCCCTACCTTGGCTTCAACAATACGCGCCTGACGTAAAGACAATAATCCTCTCCCAATCCAATCAGGAAGCCGATGTGCTCGCCGCGATCTCTGCTGGAGCGGCAGGCTACTTGCTCAAAGGAGCTAAGCCACAGGTAATCTCAACAGCTGTTCGCGACGTCATGGCTGGCGACGCACCGCTCGACCCAAGCGTCGCGAAGTTCATACTAAATATGATGAAAACAGCGCTGCCAAAAGAACCTGTTAAAATTTCGCTCTCTGATCGAGAGATCAAAACGCTTGTCCTACTAAGCGAAGGTCTCCTCAAAAAAGAAATCGCGAACCGACTCGGAGTGACCCCTCACACCGTTGCCACCTTCATTAAACGTATCTACGAAAAGCTCAACGTAGCCAATGCCCCAGCAGCGGTTAACCGCGCTTACAAAACTGGCATCCTGCCACTGGAGTAATTCTACCGTTTGGATTGCTCCACCCTGAAACACGATCACTGGTGAGCCCACCCCAGACAACAGAAAGCGCTACGTCATCGAAACCTGCATCGATTTGAGCCGAAGCAATGAGATCATAAGGAGCAGCAAGCACAGATGAAGCTGTGCATGCAACGGCGAACAAGGACAAAATTATATTTCTCATCGTATATTTAATTAACTGTTAATAAATTAGTAAGCTTTTAGCATAACCTAATTCAGCTCGCCCACACCAAACACCCCTACCGAGCGCAGCGACACTTTATTATGCCCTTGGGTGCAACCGAAGGACGAAGCCATTTGGCGAGCGTCTAAGACGCCATAAAACACTGATGCTCAGCTTCTAACTCCTTCCTTCTGACTTCTAACTACTCTTTAAAGGATGATATACAAAAAAAGGAACCCTGATTTCCTAACCGCTTATTGTCGCTAATTTACGCTTATCCAGCACGACGTGTCACAGAAATTGAATCTTTAAAATAAGCGTCCATAAGCGACGGAGGTCTGCGACTCGACTGAGCTCGCCGAAGTCCGGAGATGGCGAAGCAAAATAAGCGGTTTGTTCTTCTCTTGCCCAGCGGGCACCCAGTTCATCACCCCTTCGGGGCGGTTCGCCATCTACGCTCTTTCGCGCTCCGTCCAGTCCGCTGGCCTCTGGGAATAATTGAATCGAATGAATCCACATACTAACCACTCTGAACGAATCTAAAAAGTCCCACTAAAATAAACCTCAATCACTCCGTAGCGCCGAACCCGATTGACCAGCCCACAGGTATATCCAGACGGCGCACTCAATAGATTTCGCTTCCGCTCATCTATCGAGTGGCCTCCACGTATATTACAGAGTGCTTTTGTTACGTGTGTAATCTTGGCATATACTGCCGCGCATGATAAATTGTGATTGGTGAAATTGAAGCATCTAGCGTAGGGGTGCTGCTTGCCGTTTCGACAGGATCAAGGCCCAGAGCTTGTCGAAGGGCGGCACCCGCGAAGGCAGCTAAAGTTTTACAACTTCCTATGTGTGTGGCCTTTGCGCGGTCTTCGCCAATTCGACAAGCTCATGGTCTCAGACAAAGGAAAGCCCCTACAGCAAGATAGCGAAATAGCATGAAGGCGCTTTTCACAAATCATGCTGCGCGTGAGTATACCACTAAGTATAACTGACAAAAGGACTAGTCAAAAACTGACCAATCCCACTCATCCATCCAATCGATTGTGCAACTGTTTTCCTTGAATTGGATCGGCAACCAAATGTATTTCCATTTGCACTTCGGTTAATCTTCTAATCGTTAACGTTGACTATCCCTTACGCCATCTGACGCCATCAGCTGTTTCAACTGAGCGTCCATCGTAGCCGCTTTTTCAGGATGCGCAGTAATGAGATTATTCTGCTCCGAAGGATCCTCCGCCAGATTATACAATTTCCTCCGAGACACTTTCCGGTCCGCAATGTATTTCCATTGCCCTACCCGTAAGGCACGGGTTCTACCCGCTTCTTGAATAGCAAACGGAAGGCCCTCAGAATCATTGCCGAGAAATGCGGCCAGACTGTTGCGACTGTCACGCGCCTCGTCGGCAGGAACCTCCAAGTTGAGCAGCGCAGCGAACGATGCAATGAAATCAATCTGATTTACTAACGCATCAGAGGTGCCCGGCATAATTTTCGCAGGCCAGCGCACGATAAACGGCACGCGGGTGCCACCTTCATAAATCTGATATTTCCCGCCGCGATACATCCCCGAACCATCGTGTCCGCCATCCACCTCTTTACCCGATTTTTTCACCGTGGTTCCGTCATCATAGCCATCATCGTAGACTGGTCCGTTATCACTAGAAAAAATCACGATCGTATTATCAGTCAGACCATACGTCTCCAGCGCCTTCAAAATTTCGCCAGTCGACCAATCAAACTGCACCATCGCATCACCACGATAGCCTAGTTCAGTCTTACCCTGAAAACGAGGATGTGGTGCGCGCGGCACGTGAATATCCTGCGATGCAAAATAGAGAAAGAAGGGCTCATCCTTATGGGCTGCGATATACTCCTTAGCTTGCTGCACAAACACATCGGCCATCGTTTCATCGTCCCAAAGCGCCGCCTTACCGCCCGCCATGTAGCCGATACGCCCGATACCGTTAATGACGCTGTGGTTGTGACCGTGCGTGCTTTGATAGTAAGTCATCGCAGCCTTGTTCTTTTTCGCATCTGGATACTGGGTGCTCCCCGGACGATTCACTTCTCCTGGCGACTTTCCGACATAGAGCGGATCGGACGGATCTAAATTGACTACGTAATGCCCATCCAGATACACGCACGGCACACGGTCGTTAGTTGAAGGCAGTAAAAAGGAAGAGTCGAAACCGATTTCCATCGGGCCAGGTTTCACTGCTCCGTTCCAATCCGTCTTCACGCCCTTCTGCCCGATACCAAGGTGCCATTTACCCACGACCCCTGTCGCATACCCCGCCTGCTTAAAGAGCTTCGGCAAGGTTAGGATTTCCGTGGAAATACTCAGTGGAGCATTTGGCGGCAGGATGCTAACATTGTCACGAAAGCCATGAATGCCTGTAAGCATCGAGTAACGCGAGGGCGTGCAGGTGGCCGCAGCGCAGTGTCCGTCCGTAAAAACCAATCCTTCTCCAGCAAGTTGATCGATATTCGGAGTCGGAATCATTTCCGAGCCATACACGCCAACATCACCATAGCCGACATCGTCACCATAAATGATGACAACATTCGGTTGTTCGACGGCCCAGATCGCAGTAACGACAATGGAGAGGCAAGGAGCTAAAAGGTTTTTGATATTCATGTTTATTCTGCTTTAATCATTTATCATGTGCTCTAAAGATCGTTGAAAATTGCGTGCTGACGAATCGTCCGTGATCCACCACTTTCGAATGAGTCACAGCTTTGCAAGGCAAGCGTAGACCAACTATTTACTCATAAAAATAAGTCTCATTGACTTAATAGACTAACAGATCCGATTCTACTTATGATTGCAAATATTCAGCGATTTTGTGTATATTCTAAGCGTGAAAACGAATCCGCCGCACCTAAATCAACCCGACCTACTGAGCTAAATCGGGCCGCTCTGACTCCAGTTCGGTTAGGAGCACCTGCTTAAGCTGTTCAACCCGTTCGGGATAATCCTCTGCAAGATCATGACGCTCCTCATTATCAGTTTTCAGGTTGTAAAGCTGGAAGTGGTTCTTCTCACGTTCCACTTCCACTAGCTTCCAACCGCTTTGTGTCACAAGTGCTGTGCGCCCCATGTTCCTGAAACGATTGTTCACAATGATAGTGTCGTGCAATTCCTTCTGCGGATACGACAAGAGCGTTGGCAAATAGGAGATACTATCTTTCCCATGGGGCAGATCGCCTCCAACTAGGTCAGCCATCGTCGCCATAAAATCATAGTGTGTGCTCAATAAATCGGTTTTAAGACCCGGCGCAATTTGCCCTGGCCAGCGAACGATCATTGGGCATTGGATGCCTCCTTGATACGGAGATCGCTTAGCTCCTGCACGACCACCTCCACCGTCAAACACATCGCCGCCATTCGAGGTGCGCCACTTGCTGTCTGTCAGATTCGCATTTTGCCCATTTGCCAACTTTTTAAATTTATGGCCTTTAGGACCATAATACAGCTCATGCCCGTTATCGGAGGTAAAGAAAACGACCGTATGATCATCGATCCCCTGCGCTTTCAGCGCATCCATGATTAAGCCCACATGGTCGTCGAGCATCTTGACCATCGAAGCATACTTCTTCTCCGCCGGTGAAAGCGTCGGATGGTCTGCGAAATCAGGGTGTAGCTCAGGGATCGCAACGGGGCCATGAGGCAACTGCGTCGGGTGATAGAGAAAGAATGGGCGGTCCTTATTCTCACGGATAAAGTTCAACACCCCATCGATGAATACGTTTTGAGAATAGGTGTCTCCTCCAGCGCCCACCGGCTCATTTCCTTTCTCCGACATTTTTCCACAATCAGGCCGCGTATTCCCAGCTAAAGGCACTTTCTTTCCATTGCGCCAAATGTAAGGTGGATAGAAACCATGGCAGCGGGTGTGGCTAAACATCCCTTCATAATAATCCCAACCGAATCGCTTGACTCGTTCATGATTCGTGAGAAACCCGACATCCAACTTGCCGAACTGAGCGGTTGCGTAACCCGCCTTTTGCGCGACCTGAGCGAGGAAGACTTCATTCTCTGGAATCGGCGTGGCACTTTTTTCGACATAGGCAGCAAAGCGCCGCATATACTCGCTTTCAGGCACCTGTTGCTCATCCATTTCAATTAACAATCCAGCACCATTCTGCCCCCATCCACCTAGCCGCCCATCGTGCAGACCTGTCAGAAGCGCCCAGCGTGCAGGCGCACACAGTAAGCCACCATAATAGTTATTAAACTGCATCCCTTCGTCCGCCAAGCGATCGATGTTTGGTGTTTCAATCAGCTGCTGTCCATAGGCACCCAACAGTCCAATGCCAAGGTCATCCGCATAAATTAGGACGATGTTAGGTCGTTGCTCGGCAGCAAAGGGGATGTTAACAAAAATAAGAAAGATCCAGAGGCATTTCATAAAGATAGTTGGTGCGCTGTTTTTACTGCCAGAGTAGTCTTACCTTACAACTAAGAATAACTGACAAAAGGACTAGTCAAAAACTGACCAAGCCCACTCATCCACCCACTCGGTCGTGTAGCTATTTTCTTCGAGTTGAATCGGCTGCTAGATGAGAAATATTATTGGGAGGGAGCTTGGCCGGCTGCCTTGAGATACTCTGCACCCGCAAGTAAAAAGGGGCCGATCCCGTGTTGGTCATGGATTATTCTTGGACGCTTCAAGTAGTAATTAAGGTCATCACTCATGTCGGTTGCCATACAGACATCGATGATTTCATACTGGTCGTTGACCTTGGTCTGGAGCCCCTTCCATCCCTTTTTACCCGCTTCCAGAAACGACGGATCCAGCCAACCTTCGTTGACACCTTTGAGTATACAGTAGGTAAACATTCCAGAGCACGACGCTTCTGAGTAACTGTCAGGACGATCAATCACTTGATGCCACAGGCCGTCCTTATCCTGATGGGCTATAATGCCTTCGATAAAGCTACGGTAGTCTTTGAGTAATTCTGCCCGCTGGGGATGATCCTCGGGGATAAAAGGAAGCATATCGACTACAGCCATAATATACCAGCCGCTACCCCGCCCCCAAAAGTGCCCATAAGGCTTCTGAGTGTCCTCAAGCCACAGGCAATACATCAACTGGCTCTCCTCATCCCAGAGATAATCGAAGTAGATAAGCGCCTCATCAATCGCGCGGTCGATCCAAGTTGGGTCATTCAGGAGTGCTGCCTTTCGGCACCAGTAAGGGGTGATCATGTAGAGGTCATCGATTTGGAGACCTAAGCCTAACTGACTACGCCGCTTATCTCTTACCAGTGCTCCATTGTCAAATTTTGGGGCCTTTTCTAGGAAGGTATCGAAGGTTTTCATGCCTCGCTCGAACTCCTGAGTGGGGTTTGTTTGATGTCGCTCAGCTAGCGCTGCGATCATCCCACAATGCCACATTTCCTTGGGATTTTTATAGTGTCGATTCATCTTTGAAAACACACTCTTTCTATTTCCCAACTTCATGGATTGGAGCTGCGCGAATACATCGATGCTCTGGTCTTTATAAGCTTTGTAATGTTCGTTATCGAGCACATCGCCAAGTGCTCGCATCCCATCCATGATGATCGCATTCTGATACATCCACGCATTATAGCGTGAGGGTTCAGGCACGTGATCTCCTTCGGGCAATTCAAGCAGTGTGTCTTCAAGAACATTGTCCGCGATCATGGTCAGAGGGTCCGCGTGGCAAAAAGTCGCCACGTAGATGAAAAACAAGCTCAGTCCTAATCTCGTAAGCATATGTTTAAAAACTGTGATTAGTTTGAGGTATTTTTAGCTCACAACCTAATCAAAAAAGGAGAGATCCCATTCATCCATCCACTCGATCTTGTAGCTGTCTCCCTCGAATTGAATCGGCAACCAGATGTAGCCACTATCGTAGGGGTGGTCAGGCTTGTTGATATCGAACATCGCGATATAGGCATCTTGCCTGCCTTCCACTTTGAGAATGAAATTTGATTGCCCACCGAAGGTTAAGTTAGCACCAAGCCCGTTGTTTGGGTTGATGCCTGAAACAGGATTTCCGTGTGCAGTCCAGGGTCCCTGAAGCGACTTGGCTGAAAACGCTCGCGCTGCGTTCGGGTTCCACCCAGTGGAGCCGGATGCCAACATAATATATTCGCCATCGTGTTTGAAGAGAGCTGGGGCTTCGGTGTGTTTGGTCACGCCTTCAACAACGAAGTAATCACTTTCAGGAAGCAAATAATCCTCGCGCATCTTAGAGATCACGAAGGCCTTGTCTGGTTTGCGGACAGTGAGGTGGTAGAGGCTGTCATCCTCATCTTTAAACATAGCGAAGTCACCGGTGCCTTGAGGTGAGTCACCTCCGAGGAACTTGTGACTATAAATGAATGGCCCGGTTGGGCTAGGCGAAGTGGCGACACCGACAAAGCCGCCCCGAGAACCCATGCCACGTAAGTAGAGCTTGAAAAACATCACGAACTCGCGGGTCGTCTCATTGTAAATCACCTTTGGGCGGTCGGAGTTGCACTCATGCGTGAGGTCTTCAGTCTCAGGACGATCGAGACGAATCATCATACCCATATCGTGCCAATCCACGAGATCTGTTGATGCATAACAGTGAACCCCACCATCCGCATGTTGGCGCTCGGAAAGCCCCTTTATCTTGTGCTCGCCATACCAATAGTAGAGACCTTGGTAGAAGATTACGCAGCCGCCGTGGGCGTTGATTCGATTGCCGGCTGCATCCGACCACTCCTGTCCGGGTTTAATTGTTTCCTGTTCTTTAGCTGCGGCTGTCGCAGCGAAACCGATTACACTAATCAAAAGAAGATGCCGTAGATAAACCCACAAACGACTAGAGTAAGTATTCTGAATATTTCTCATTTAGTTTAGGTTAAAGTCATAGTGGAGATTATAAAGATGTTATGCCTGATCTTACTTGAAATTTGTCACTTCAGTTCCTCCTTGTTGGAGCAGTCGTGGCACTAATCAAAAAAGGAGAGGTCCCATTCGTCCATCCATTCGATCTTGTAGCTGTCGCCCTCGAATTCAATCGGCAGCCAGATATATCGCCCATCAATCGGGTTTTTCGGGCGCCAGATATCAAACATGGCAATGAAGGCACCAGGCTTGCCTTGGACAGGCACGATAAACGTGCTCTGAGCGCCAAAGGTTTTCTCGGGGCCGAGATTGTTGTTTGGATTCACGCCGACGGTAGGGTTACGGAGCGGCTCCCATGGACCGAGGATCGTGTCAGCCACCGCTGAGCGCGCCGCATTGGGATCCCAACCGGTGAGACCTGACGCTAGTAGCCAGTAGCGACCATCGTGCTTACAGATAGCAGGCGCTTCATTACTACGACCGGGGAGCGCGCGCACATAGCGATCTGTGAACGAAAGAAAATCCGGACTGAGCTCGGAGATGTGCAAAGTCATATTTTCCTCAGACGAAGCGATATGATAGGCCTTACCATCGTCATCCACATAGAGCGTCATGTCGCGCGCCATTTGGCCGTTTGCAAAGTCACGCTTAAGCGCTCTATCTGCCCGTGGATTTTTCTCGAAATCGTCTTTATTAGAGGGCCAAATGCCCGCGTGGGGGCGCAATGAACGAATAAAAGTAAACGGGCCAGTCGGTGAGTCTCCCACCGCCACCGCGGTGCGTGCAGAACTGTAGCGCTGCCCTTTTAATTCGAGGTGGAACCACATCACAAATTTATCGGTGAGTTCGTTATAAATCACCTTAGGCCGTTCGAGCACACAGCCATAGGCGATGTCTGAATCCGGATCCTCGTAATCGACCGGCATGACGACTCCTTCATTCTTCCAATTCATTAGATCGGTGCTGCTATAACAACTCACACCACCACTCGGTGCTTTAGTGACGTCAAAGCCCGCGCGGTTGATCTCAATCTTACCCGGAATCTTATATTCACCAAACCAGTAGTAGGTGCCCTCATGAAACAAAATGCCACCGCCATGCGCGTTGATGTGATTGCCGTCGGTATCGCTCCACAGCTCATGTGGGACAAATTTTGCGTTTGCACAGGGTGCACTGGAAGTAGTGTTTTCCTTTGGCGAATCTGCATGAGCTGAGGAGATTGAATAAGCACAAGCAGCAATTAATAAGGCGACAACACCTACTCTTATTCTATTTGGCTGGATTAATATATTTTTTTTCAGATTTTTCATATTATACTACGTTTACTTTCTAAATCTTGCTGGAATGCGCCTATATTGTATTTCACTTAGACCTTACCTGCCATATCAATTCTTCCCGAAAAGTCCCAGCAACTCATAGCTCCCTTCCGGCTTAGTTTCCAGTGTTACGGAATGATCACCATAGCGGATGACACCAGTATTTCCGAGCTTTGAGCGCAGTTTAGCCGCCGTCAGCACACCCTTCTCCCACGTCATATCTACTTCAAACCCTCCTCGGGCGCAGAGCCCTGTGACCGAACCATTGGCCCAAGCTTCCGGTAATGCAGGCAGTAGATTGATCGTGTCGGTGTGTGACTGGATCAACATCTCTGCCATGCCGGCAGTGCCGCCGAAATTACCATCAATTTGAAACGGTGGATGCGTATCGAAGAGGTTATTATGGGTCGATTTTTTAAGCAGCATGGCGATATTTTCGTGCGCCTTATCTGCATCCTTAAAGCGGGCCCAGAAGTTAATGATCCATGCCCGACTCCAGCCGGTATGACCGCCGCCTTTCGCCAGACGTGCATCAATGCTCTTACGAGCTGCCGCCATAATTTCGGGTGTGTCCTTCTCATTATATTGGCGCCCTGGATGGAGGCCGAACAGGTGGGAAATATGACGGTGCCCCGGCTGCCGCTCTCTGAATTCTTCCGTCCATTCCATCAAACGACCATCGGAGCCAATTTGCGGCAAAGCTAGCTGATTTAACTTCATTTCCACTTCTTGAGTGAAGGCATCATCGATTCCAAGGACCTCAGCAGATTCTAGGATATTAGTGAAGACATCCCAAATGATTTGCTGATCCATGGCCGGGCCCATCGTCAAATTACTCGGCTTTCTGGTCCCGGGGATGAAGAAGGCATTCTCGGGAGAGGTGCTGGGCCCCGAAACCAGCTTGCCCGTTTTTGGATCTTCAACCAGCCAGTCAAAAAAGAACAATGCCGCCTCCTTCAGGATCGGGTAAGCCCGTTCCTTGAGGAAGGCCTGATCTCCGGTAAAGCGGTAATGCTCCATGAAATGCTGCGTGCACCATGCACCGCCCATGACCCATTGACCATATTGTGCTTTCCCATAGGGCAGCGTATGATGCCAAGCATCGGAAGCGACGCCCGCGACAAAACCACGATTGCCGTAAAATTCGCGCGCCGTCTTTTGTCCGGACGGAACGAGGCGTTCAATGTAATCCATAAATGGAAGGTGAAGCTCAGAGAGATTTGTCACTTCGGCTGGCCAATAATTCATCTGCATATTGATGTTGATGTGATAATCGGCATTCCAAGGAGCCTCCATTTGCTTGCTCCAAATACCCTGCAAGTTTGCCGGCATGGTGCCAGGGCGTGACGATGCGATTAAGAGATAACGACCATACTGAAAATAGAGTGCCTCCAGATCAGGATCGACCTCCCCCTTTCTGTAGCCCTGCAGCCGCGCTAAGGTAGTCCGATTAGAAGGCTCTCCGAGTTTTAGACTCACCCTGCGGAAGAGCGCTTGGTGCGCTTCGCTGTTGCCTGCCTTTAATTGCTTGTAGGTTTTTTGTAGCGCACGCGTAATCATCGACTTACAAGTGGCGACACGGTCATGTGTTAGGGGGGTCCCAACATCATTCCTGTTATAGTCGGTAGAAGCCGCAATATGGATGGTCGCCGCATCCGCACCTTTTACCGAAAGCTTCCCATCTTTAACGGAGCTTTTCCCTCCTTCTGTATTCACCTGAAGAATACTGGCAAACTTCACGCCCAAATGCTTGTCGCCATGCGATGCCTGCCCTGTCGCCAACAGGCAATCATTACCGATGCCTTCGACTGTGAAATCCCCAGGGCGGTCGACACTCGCACTGAAAGTAATCGCACCCGGCTTGTCGGCTTGAAGATGAACCACGATCACATCGTCAGGAGCACTGGAAAACACCTCTCGGGTATAGGTGACTCCGTCCATCAAGTAGCGTGTTGTCGCAACAGCTGTATCCAGATTCAGGCTACGACGATACTGTGTGGCCTCTTGGATGGTGCCAAAATCCAACACCAATGTTCCCATCGGTTGATAGCTGCGGGGGAAGACACGTTCAGGTAGAATCTTTTGTTGCAACGCCTGAGCCTCAGCGTATTTCCCTGCAAAGAGTAATTGGCGAACCTCTTTTATCGTCTCAGCCGCACTCTCTTTCATTTCCGGTATCGGTGGCCCCGCCCAGATCGTATCCTCATTGAGGAAAATGCGCTCTTCCGAGGCCCCACCAAAGACCATGGCTCCGAGACGGCCATTCCCCAAGGGTAACGCCTCTTCCCAATTCTTTGAAGGCGCGTTATACCAAAGCGAAAGCGACTCAGCTGGAGCTTCATCCAAGGGCTGAATCTTGGCATTTTCAGTATAATTGAAGCTCTCGCTAGGTTTCGCGATCACCTCAAGCGAAGCCAAGATACCTAGTGAAGCTAAGAATGATATAGCAGCTATTCGCATACGCTTTTAAGTGCTCTACTCAGAGATTGAATCATTAATGTAGAATATTTCATAAGTTAACTTCGATCAAATAGTTACTGAGGTCATGGTTTCGTGGTGACTGAGTTCCTGATTGGCCTTGGATAAAATACCATACTACCTCTTTCGTGACTTCTCCACAAAGGCACGCTCCGCCCATGCGCGATAAAGTGTGGACATAGCTCCAACTTTCTCCGGCATCTCTGTAGCTAAATTATTCAGTTCGGTGCGATCCGTTTCCATATTATAGAGTTCCCATTTTTTGCCCCGCATTGCGACCAACTTCCACTCGCCCTGACGCACTCCACGGTTGCCAATGTGCTCGAAGAAGATCGGCTCGTCACGTTCAAGGGGCTGCCCCTGAAAAACAGGCACTAAGCTCTCTCCTTCTAAGGGGATAATCGAATGCGCCTTGTATGTCTCTGGATAAGTCGCGCCCGAAATTTCGACAACACTCGCCATGATATCGATCAGGTGACTCGGCTCTCTGGCAATCTGTCCCTTCATTGAAGCATCGATCCCCTTAGGCCAATGCGCGATCAAAGGGCTGGAAATACCACCTTCGTGGATCAAGCCTTTATGCTTACGAAATGGCACATCGGATACATTCGCCCAGCAAGTCCCATAGTAGACTTCTGACTCGGCCGTGCCCGGGACGCCATCTGTCCTATTGCTGCCGAGGTGCGACCTTCCTTTATCACGGTTATCGTAAGCTTGGGCACCATTATCGTGAAGAAAGAATATCAACGTGTTGTCGTAGACATCCATCGCCTTCAATTCTGCGATAATTTTCCCAATGTTTTGGTCGACGCAGTCAATCATCGCCGCGTAGATCGCCATGCGTAGATCCTGAGTGTCTTTCTCTACATCCGTTAAGCTGTCCCAAGCAGGAACATTCGGGGCACGGGGAGAAAGCTTCGTGTGACCATCAATCAGGCTCAGCTCGACGAGGCGCTCATAGCGCTCCTTCCGAATAACATCCCACCCCTTCAAATATCGACCGCGATACTTAGCGATGTCTGCGGGTTTAGCCTGCAGCGGATAGTGCGGTGCATTGTAGGCCAGATACCAGAAAAAAGGCTTCTCCTCTTCGACGGCTTCTTTGACATAAGCGATTCCTTCGTCTGTAAACGCATCCGTGGCATACCAACCCGCGGGGGGATCTTTCTCCTGATCGTATAAGACCTTATCCCCCCTGACAATAGAACGAGTTTGAGTCCAAGAAGACGGGCGAAAGAAGAAACCGCCACCTTGCGGGCAACCATAAAAGCGATCGAATCCACGGGCCAGTGGCCACCATTCTTTCCTATCGCCCAAGTGCCATTTGCCTGTGACAATTGATCGATATCCTTTTGGTGCGAGCACCTCCGCAATGGTGACACAACGCTCCATCAAGCGACCTCTGTATCCAGGATTCTGTTCTCCTTCATCTCTAGTTAAAAGCCCCATGCCTGCTTGATGCGAATACAAACCAGTCATCAGACTAGAGCGTGTTGGACTGCAACGGCTAGTATTGTAAAAGCTGGAAAAGCGAATGCCATCTGCTGCCAACTGATCCAAGTTCGGTGTCTCGATCTCGCTGCCGTAGCACCCGAGATCCGAGTAGCCCATATCGTCAGTCAGAATGACAATGATGTTCGGCTTGGCATGGATGACTGTAATTACTGCGCAAAAGAGCGCCAATATGCAGCTCCACGCTCTAACATTTTTTTTAAAAGGCATAATCAAATTAACATTATATTGTTTTAGGGCAGACACTCACGATAAACAAACGACAGTGAGTTACATCGCCCCAGGATTCAAAGAACTTGTGGAGTTTACCTATAAATCTCCAATTCTGTAACGCGCTGAAAGGACTCTACTCATAAACGAACCAGGCCGTAGCCGTCGCATCGCGATCGCTGATCGCACGCACCCAGTAGGCCGAGAAGCCTTCAGGGAATGTATGCGAGATGGTCTCACCTGTCTTGAGGTCGAAGCTCTGATACGGCACCCAAAGGTTCGTGCCATCAATATCCACTTCAAGGGTGATCTTGCTATCAGCGGTAGCGGAGAGCTCGACGCGCTTCTGGTCGTAAGCCGTCATGAGATATGGGTCAGAAGGAACGCCTGCTTTGACGGCAGAATCCTTCCACGGCCCACCTTGACCGTGCGGCTTGCCAAGCTTCCAGAGATCGTCGACCACGCCCGCCCAGACCGCAGCCTTGCCGTCGGTGCTGCGGAAAATGTGGTCACTGGAGCTGTCTGCATCGATGCCAGTGAAAAATAGCAGTCCAGCATGCGAGCAGTAGTCGAAGATCGCCATGTTGTGAGTCGCAACCGGACGAATCTTTGCCATGCCCTGTGCATTGCGAGCAGGTAGCTCGTAAAAAGTGCCGTGCAAGTTGAACAAGTCGCGTTCCGTTGCCACTTCGCGGCAAACGCGAGGCGCACCCAAGACGCCGTTTTGCCCACCGGAAGATGCATTCATTAACGCCACTTCATAAATGCGCACATGCCCCTTGTCGTTGGAAAGCAGGCGAATGTGTTGAGCTGTCACTGATGTCGGAAGGTTGATAACAAGATCGACAGAATTGTTTTTATTCACCTCGGCACCGGGAATTGTTTTCCAATCACCGTCTTGCTTAGATTGAACTGCCAGATGCTTCACAACATAGGCTGCGTCCTGCTTCCAACCGCTAACAATCTGCACAGTGCGAAATTCCTTAGGCTCACCCAAATCGAGCTCGATCCATTTGTCGCCCTCGTTTGCCGAGACCCAGCGTGAGTCTTCCGAGCGATTGCCATCGACTGCATTTGCAGCAGCAAATTTTGGCTTAAAAATTGAACTGGGAGTGACGCTGGCACCTAGGGCAAGATTCTGAGTTGAGGCTGCCTTACGTTGTTCAGATAGATAGCGATCACTCTTCGGCAAACGGTAACGTTTGCCACCTTCAACAACGATCGTCGACGCGGCATCCACACGATATGCGTTTGCAGGCTGAATGGTGTCCTGTATCAACTGGGCCGCCTTCGCGTCATCGTCGACTGTAACAAACTCCATCTCTGAATTCAGCTCGTAATAGTCACCGTCCGCAGTCGCGAGACCGAGCGTCTTATAGGAGAGACTGCGCATCAGACCAGTTGTAGCGGCAGGCTTCTCTGGCGTCGCAATCCCAGTGAAGAGTGGATCATTGCTCAGGCTGCGTGTATCGCGATCACGGTATTGGAAATGGGCAGTGACGTCAGTGGCATCCACGTCAGTAACTATACGAATCCATACACCCGTTGCGTCTTCGTTAAAAAAGGCGACTTCCCTGCCCTTGGATTCGAGCGTGATATCCATCAGTTCCGTCCATTCACCAGTCCCCTTCTCGTCCACTTCTAGCGTGAAAGTTACAGGTAAATCGGTCGAATGTGTCAGCGTGAGCTGACGATAGTCGTAGCCAGAGAATAGATACGGATCGCTGGCAGTCTTGGCTTGCACATCGTCGCGTAGCCAGACGGAACCGCGTCCAATGACGGGTCCAAATTCATCCAGCTGCTCTGCTTCGATAAACCAGAAATTCGAATTAGACTGTTTGGGAGCCGCGTGTTTCGCCTTGAACGATCGTGTATTTAAAAATTCGTTTTTCGCCGAATCATCACAACCGAGCACGAGCTTATCCTGCCACTTGGCAAAGTCGCCAATCACTTTCAGATAGTTCGAGCGTGGCGCGATGCCGGCACTGTTGGCTTTCGAAAAAGTTGCAGGAAAGCGCCAGAAGGTGCCATGCATCGTCGCGAGAAAATCTGTTTCGCCGATTTCACGAATACGCGGCCACTCGGTATTCCACCCGTGCGCACCGTCATAAGAATGGCTCCCCTTTGGCAATCGGTAGTAGCTCCACTCCCCGTCTTCCAATAAGCCGATCAGCACGGAACGCATATCCCAGCCCATGCCCCAGATCGGATCGGTCTCGGGATTGTTGCTGCCGTAGATGCCATTTGGCCCCGTGAGCTCGGTAAATTGATTACGACGCACGAGTTGCCAATCCCCCTCTCCGAACCATTGAGCGAGCGCGCCTGATGGTGTGGTTGGATCTTTCTTCGCCGCAGCGCTCTTTTGCCCGTTGTTCGAATAGACCACACGCCCCTGCCCTGAATATAGGCCTTTACCATGATAACCAGGCAGCCTTGAAACCACACCCTTTGCTAGGGGTTGCTTCAAGTTCCCGTCCATAATTAATTCCTCGACCTCCAAGGTGTCCACATCGACGGAATAGAGTCCCTCCTCCATCGTGGCGTAGTAAATCTTTCCTGCGGGATCGGTCAGATGTCGGGCGTTTCCAGTATGTCGTCCGGGCATGTCTTTTACGGAAATGACACGCACGTCGCCTTCCACGCTGATGGCATAGGGGCCGATAAAGAGCTGGTTCGACTCCTTGTGAATCATCCGGTTGGCCGGCGTGCCACCGATGCTTTCGGGACGGATGATTTGCTCTAAATCCGGAGTAATTTCATAGAGTTTATCAGTGGAACCAAACGGCCAATGTGGCGCGTAGGTAATCGCCCACAACTTACCTGCCCACGGCACCACGGCTCCGGTGCCACACTCCCCCTGCTGGTTATACATCGCCAAGTGAGGATAGACCCCGGAAATATTAATCGGCTCAGATCCAGCAACAGCGCTGGATACGACTCCCGCGAGGAGCATTGCAGTCAGGGTCGTTTTTATATTTGGTAGTAACATAACAATAACTTGTTCTCTGTTCTAATTCTGACACCGAAAAGTTCGTATAAAATACACGGCGACCTGTCGTATTGGACATCTATGCCTGAGTTTATCCTGCACTAATCCAGACGATTCGCTTGCATCAATCGCTGGATTTTTTCTTGTTCCAGAGCGGTATCGAAGACGAAGACTTCGTCGATCCAGCCTTTGAAAAAACGATCTGGTATGAGACTGCTATCGGTTTTAAAAGCCATATTCCTACCGAACATGAGAGGGCGAGATTTCTGATGACCGACTTCCGTTTCGATTTGCGCGACCGATTTGATGGATGTTTTTTCTAATCGACCGTCCACGTAGAGTAAGACGTGCGTCGAGACATCTGCTTCGTCCCCGCCATACATGACAATCGCAACGTGATGCCAACGGTTATCACGCAAATCAGTCGTGCCCACAACAGGTGCGTCCATCGTGCCAACTCTCAACCTGCCGAGTGGTCCTTCTCTTTCGGTTGGATTCGGGGAAATCTGCCACGCGGAGCGTGACTGCATCAGGCCCCATCCAAGCATGCCATAGCCGTTTCGAATCGAAAAGTCTTTCGGAACCTTAGTCCAAAACGCGATGGTTCGAGGGCTCTTGCCACCAATACCGGGAAACTCAGTTTTGACGTAAGCATCGACGCCGTTGAAGTAAAGGGCTTCACCGAATTGTCCGTTCTGGTATTCCGGCCCTGAACCATCATTGAATGCCTTCAGCTCGCCGGGGTAAAACTTGCCCTCGATGCCGGTGCCACCGCACTCAGCCTGTTGCGAGCCCGCGTCGAAACTCCAATGCAAATACTGCGGCTGCACGGCTGATCGCCCGGGCAAGGCACGGCGGAAGCGCTCTGGATTACTCTGAATCAGCGAAGTCTGCTGGTTCTCATCGATGACCATGCCCTCGTCTTTCAACAAATTCGAAAATGCTTTCTGATTTAATGGGCGCGCCTTCACCTCACCGTCCAAAACATGCACCTCGGACAATCCATTCGAGGCAACCGACATGCCAAATTCGGTGCCCAGATCAACCACTTCTGAGGTCGGCGTGATCACGGTGAAACCGATCGCTTGCTGCGGCACACGCGCGACCAAACGGCCTTCTCGCAAATGGATCAAGTCTTCGGACACCACATCGATCTCTACCGGCGCTTCAAGTAGCAACGTGACACCATTCACCATTGTGATTTCAGAGTATCCCTCCAGCAATGACATCGAACCGGCAGTCAAATGATCCTCTTTGAATGGCGCAGAATCCTCCCACACGGCATCCCTAGCCGCCGTTAAACGGCCCAATTCCGGCGCCGAGCGGAGCCCCTGAAACAACACGAATGCAAACACCACACACGCCGCAGCAGCCAAGGACATCAGCCATGCCAGGCGCTTGCGCTTGCTACTGAGCAAGCGCGCTCCCACTGCTTGGCTAAAGTCGACCTCTCCCTTAGAGCTCAAGCGCTCACGCACCTCCGAGGCAAAGACCGCGCCGTTCTCGTCCAATGCTGCGAGCCAAAGCAAGCGCTCGACTGCGGTCAATTCAGCCAAAGCCTTCAACACCTCAGGATCGTTGCGGCACTCCGCCATCAAGGTTTCGGAGACTTCCTCGCCGTCGAGATAGGCGGCAATCAACTGTTGTTGTTCCTTAGTCATCACTAGGCAGTTTCCGGGTCTTTCGCCATGCACTGCTGCAAGAGTTCACGCATGCGATAGAGCCGCATCGTGACCGTGGAATGATTGACCTTGAGCGACTGCTTAATCTCAGCAATCGGCATCTCTTGATAATAGCGCTGAATCAAAAGCTCACGCATCGGAGTCTCTAATTTGGCAATACAGCGCTTCAAGACATGCAATTGATCTCGCTCGTTTTCGACGGAATATTCCAGGCCAATTTGCTCGTTGAGCAGAATGTCGAGCTCGGCAGCACCGCCGACCAAGGTCGCCTTGTGCTTGCGCCAATAGTTTCGAAGTAAATTAAACGCGATCGAACGAATCCACGGGCCAAATGCTTTATCCACGTCGAACTCATTCAACTTGCGAAACGCAATGATGAATGCCTCCTGCGCAAGGTCTTCGGCTTCATGTTTATTGGTCAACCTGACCGCGAGCGCAGCCCGAACGTTGCCTTGGTAGCGCTTTACCAATTCGGTAAACGCATCCAAGTCTCCCTGCTTCGCCTGTATCAATAGTTCCGTATCTTCCATGATGATCGAGTCGTCGATACTACGATATTGTCATAGAGCACAGGAATGACACCTCAAATTTCTGGGTGCTTCGTCAAAGATAGACAAAAGTCGTTCTATGAAGAAAAACAGAGCCGAAGTGGCAGGTGACCATCATCGGGTCAAAACTCCTCGGGGCTCCACTCAGGGATGTCGCCCTGACTCAGCTGCTCCTTATAGCGCTCGGCTAAAGGATGCTTCTTTTTGGCTCCTGGTGTGCTCAGTCCTTCATTGACCATCAAGGGCACGGTTTTTTTCCACCATGCATCGTAACTCTTGCGGATCTGGTCGATCACTTCAGGATAGTTGGCCGACACATCTGTGGTCTCGCCGGGATCGACAGAAATATCATAGAGCTCTTTATTATTCACGAATCGCCAGCGATCAGTGCGCACCGCGCAATTGATAAATTTTGCGCTCTCTGCGTCTTTGGCGACGCGCTGATTCTCCGACCAACGACCGACATGCACGAAGAGTTCACGGTCGCCCCACTCTGATTCAGGGTTTTCTAACAATGGTAGCAAAGAGCGCCCGTCGAGTTCTTGCATTTGCTCCGGCAGTTGCACACCAGTCAATTCACAGAAGGTTTGATACATATCAATATGAGCGGTGAGGGCATCGATATCGACGCCCTCGCCCAATACGCCCTTCCAATACCAAAACGCGGGGACATGTGTGCCACCCTCATACGGCGTGCATTTCTTACCCTTTAATCCGGCGGTGTAAAACGGAGTGATCTCACCATTTTTCTGGCCCTCCACGTGACTCATGCCGTTGTCCGTCATGAAGATGATAAGCGTATTGTCCAAGGCGCCCCACGCTTCCAGCTTTTCCATCATTCGGCCAAAATTCTCATCGATATTTTCAATCATACCGAAACGCCCAGCGGGGCCGTTTTTAGGATTGAGCTCCCAGCCCATGTCCTCAAAGCGCTTCGTATATTTCTCTGGCGCTATATTTGGCGTGTGCGGCGCGTTTGTTGAGATGTAGGCGAAATAAGGTTGCTCCGCTGTGATCTGCTGCTTGATCCAGCTCAGGCCAGCATCAAAAAACAAATCCGTGCAATACCCCTTAGTTTGGACGATCTCATTATTGTGCAACAGCACGCTGTCATAATAGGTATTTTCTCCATTTGGCGGAAAATCCCCAAACCTCACCTGACCGATACCGCCAGCGCCATGGATCAATGACTCCTGGAATCCACGACTGTGCGGAAGATAAGGTTCCTCATCCCCCAAATGCCATTTGCCGAAAATACCCGTTGCATAGCCCGCTGACTGCAAGGCCTGTGGCAGGGTAAAGAGATCGAGCGCCATGCGCTCGCGCATCAAGATCGTATGCGTGATTCCGACACGAAACTCGTGGCGACCGCTCATAATGGCTGCACGTGTCGGTGCGCAGGCTGGGCTCACCTGAAAGTCGGTGAAGCGCGTGGATTCCTCATAGAATTTGTCAATATTGGGCGTCTCGAGAATTGGATTTCCAAGACACGCCAGGTCACCCATGCCCTGATCATCAGTCATCACCAAAATAATGTTTGGTTTCGACTCTTTCAGGCTCACCACAGGTGGGCGGCTATCGGCTAAGTCTTTTGCGTGTGCGTAACCTGTCAAAAGTGACGAGGCGAGCACAGCAACAAGGGTGCAAAGTTGTGTCTTATTCATCGTAATGTATTTCTCGATTTCAGCAGAGATATTAATGGAAGATTGAGGCACTTGGCATCAATTTTTCCCAAGCTTACAGTTAATTTCCTCAACTGAACATCCCGTGAACACTTTATCTTTTGGTCAAAAAGCGCTGCACGCACCCACATCCGCAAAGATCCGCGCGAGATTCACTACAGTTTTTGCTATAAATAATACGACCCTGTTCATCATCTCGGATGTTGAACAGGGCCCTACTTTGATTCGTTTCATGGCCTTGAGTCTCAAGGCCAGCGTGCTTCAGGCCGGTTCTTAGCCAGCTCAGAGCATCGTGTATTCGAAACCTCAGAAAAATCGCTACTCTTTGAAATCGACCACATCCTCTAACACGAGGCGCTGACGTGCATCTGGAGCACGAGTATACATGTTGACGTTCTTAAACTCGACGTTCTTCGCATGGCGAATGTAAGCGCCCCATGAAGGCAGCACCCCGAAGAAGAACTGCTCCGGGTAGCGGGCGATGTCTTCATCCACGACATTTTTTGCTTCCTCCGCAGTGCCACCGCCGGGATAGGAAATCGTGATATTTTCAAGCAGGACATCCTCAATGTAGTGGTCAGGAACGCCGGTAATCATAATTCCGGAACGCTTGCGATCTTCAGTCACCACTTCCGCGGTAATATTGCGAATCGTGATGCCCTTCATAGAACCGGTCGGCACACCTTCAGGTTTTGCATCCTTACCTTGAATCTGCTCGGTTGGTTTGTCGTATTCACGTCCACGGCTGCCGAGACGCACAAAGAGAGGCCCTTCACTGCCAGTGATCTTAATGTCCTCGATCAGGACATCTTCCATCATGCCGCCATCAACGATCTGTAGCTTAATCGCGCCCATGCCTACGTCGTAAAACTCGCAGTCATACACGTGTAGATTTTTAAACCCGCCACGCGATGAGGTGCCGCACTTGAACGCGGAGGTGTGGCTGGTGATGCGACAATTACGCACCACAATGTTCTCACAAAGTCGCTCCGTTGTGCTCTTTGGGCAAATCGAATCATCTCCTGTGCGAATGTCGCAGTCTTCGATCAATACATTCTTACAACCATCCAAGTCAAAGCCGTCATTATTACGATTCACTTGACTATCAATGGTCACATTGCGAGCCACAACATTATCGCAGTTGACCAGATGTGTGCACCACGACGCAGCATTCATAAAGCTCACATTCTCAAAGGTCACTCCGTCACAATCGACGAACCGAATCAACATCGGGCGGTCGTTATAGGCTTTGCGATCGCCGATAGGAAAGTGCTCCTTCGTGCCGCGTCCATCAATGACGCCCCCACCTGTGATACTGACATTCTTCGCATTTTCAGCGTAGATCAGACATTCGTCGAACGCAGGTGCCTCGATTGCGCCTTGGTTGTCGCGTGAGTAGTCGTCGATATTCGTGCTACCGAGTAGCACTGCACCTTCGGCAAGGCGTAGCTCCATATCGCTTTTTAGCCAGAGCGTGCCTGTTACGTATTGCCCTGCGGGGACTAAGACGACCCCACCCTTCGGGCATGCGTCGATTGCAGCCTGCAAGGCTTTGGTGTTCAGTGTGACGCCATCACCGACGGCGCCCACCTCAGTCACGTCAGTGCTCACGGATCGTGTCGATTGACAAGCAGTGAAGAAGAACATCGCGAACGCAGATAAGAGCGCCGCACAGAATATTGAGTATTTTTTCATCGTATTATTTTAAAACTAACTTGGTCGTAATCACGTCACCTTTGCTTAAGCTGACGCTGCGGTAGCGATTGCCGTATTTTGATTTGGTGAATGCTTTGTTAGCATCACTTTTCAAAGATTTAATTTCCATCGGTAGCTTCAGCTGAAACTCGGTATCTCTTTCGGCTACCAGCTGCAGCGTGACCGTCTTCTTGGACATGTCCCACTGCGCAGAGGTCTTCACACCGACACGCGTTAAGATCTCCTTAAATTCTCCCGTCTCCCACGATGTCGGCAATGCAGGCAGCACACGCAACATATCCGCCGTCGATCCGCATAGCATTTCGGTGATCGCAGCAGGAATACCGAAGTTCGCATCCATCTGGAACGGCGCCGTGCGACCCCAAAAGAACGGCAAGGTCGCGCCCATCGCACGCCAGTCGTTGTGATAGGTGAAGAAATTCTTACCGAGGCAGCTACGCGTTAAAATGTTTAACGCTTCGAGTGCTTTGTCACCATCACCAAGACGGGCATAGACATTCGCCATGTGTGCCAGCGACCAACCGGTCTGTGACTTCAGGCCGATGGTCAGGCGCTTTTCAATTGCGACGCGGGCCGCTTCATACAGCTCAGGCGACGATTCCTCGGTGATTTCGTTCCCGGGGAACAAGGGATAGATGTGCGACTGGTGACGATGCTCGTAGTTATCCTTGAAATCTGGATGCAACCATTCCTTCAGTGCACCGTCTTCGTTTATTTCATAGTCAGGCATATCCGCCAACAGTGCCTTCCAGCGAACGACGCCCTCTTGCTCGATACCAAGCAATTCACAAGATTGGATCAAGTGTGTCAGCACTTCCTTGGAAATCGCCACAGCAATCGTCGAGTTGATCTGCACTTTGATCTTCGTCACACGTCCGGTCTTGGGGTCGAGGATCATCTTATCAGCTGGCTGATTCTCAGGGGACTGTGATGGGAAGAACATGTTCTTGCCGTTGTCATCTTTCACAATGAAACCTTCATAGAACAGCGCGACCTCTTTCATAAAAGGAACCGCGCGCTCCTTCAGGAAGACTTCATCACCAGTGAAGAGATAGTAGTCGTAGTAGAAGGAAGCCAACCAACCTGCGGCATCCGTCCAGTTGATAACGTGCGGCGCGGTTTGACGCATGACTGCCGACTCTGGCGACATGAATGGTGGGATATAAATACCTTCAGTGCCCCAGAGTTGCTTCGCATTATAACGAAAGTCATCCATGTGCGCATCAAAATAGTCATAAAAGGCCATCATCGACTCAGGTAAATTGCCCGGAAGTGCCTGCCAGTAGCTCATTTGCAGATTCTCATTAATACCGTATAGACCGCTCCATGGTGGGCGTGTATCACCGTTCCAAATACCTTGCAGGCCTGCAGGATAACCACCGGCGGTGCTACTGCAGATCAAGAGGTAGCGACCGTAGTCAAAGAGCTTTTCGAGTAGCTCGGGCGATGCGCTATACTCATAAGCATCCAAGAGCAGACGTTCATTTGCGGTGCCACGATCGCCCGACATGTTCAGCGTCATGCCGATCGTATTGAATTTCTTACGATGCAAGTCGGCGTGGCGCTTCAGCAGAGTCGAATAATCAGGATCGATCGCTGCCAAGGCTTTTTTGAGGCGCGGCACTGCCACCTCTGCAGGCTCATTGGCAAACAAGGCTACGAGGAATACGACTTCGTTGGCGCCCTCGAAAGTGAAGCTCTGCCCATCCGACGATTCAGTGATCTCGCCCACATTAGAACCATCAATGGTTACAGCACGCAAGACACCGCCAAATTCACCGCCACCAGAGCCGTCCGCGCGAAATTCAATAAAGCCGTCGCGCGCGAAGGTTTTGTAGGTGAAGCCAGGATCAAACTGCTTGCCGCCTTGATCGACTGAGTCCTTCAAATCATGGATATCGAGGGTCACTGATCCTGTGACAGTCCCCTTCTGATCACTGCGCATCGACATCACCGATATGTCGTCGGGAATCGAAACAAAGAGACTGCGCTGGAAATTTGTTTCGCCATCACGCCATTTTACCACGACCTCCCCCGTCTCAAAATCAACCGTTCTCGAATAGTCTTCGAACATACGATCCGTATGTGTCTGTAACAATAGATCGAATGCCGGGTGATACGCGCCGTTGCGCCCTTTAAACCCAGAACTACGCAGCTTGTTGCTGTAATAGCTGTTCGCCTCCAAATACTTACCATCCAGCATGAGTTGACGCACCACCGGCAACTCTGCCGACAGGTCGGGCACCTCATCCACCACCCCGCCATACCAGAGTTCGTTATGGTTAAACAGCACCCGATCCTCGCTAATGGAGCCATAGACGAGTGCGCCCACCGTGCCATTGCCAGTTGGTAATGCCTCCCGCCAGCTGTCCGCCGGCGTGATCGAAGTCATGCCACGTCGATACGGTGTATCAGCCTGTGCAATCGATAAAAGGCCAATGCTCACGAGGGCACTGCCGAGCATCCTAGTGAATAAAGAGTTCGGTTTAAATTTCTCTAGCATGGTAGTCATCGTAGTTAAAATAATATCATTGATACCGCTCGATCAGGAATCCGAAACGGTGAGCGTCACTGTATTCAAAATTGGTTTAGAAATATTCTCCGTCGTATCGGAGATGCGAATTTCATATTGAAATCCATAGCCGCTGGGTAACCCCGAAAGATCAAGGGCTGCAGGAGTCTTTGAGACTTGTTTAGAAAATCCAGGCACATAATCGTAGGATTCTTTGACGACCTGCCAATCGGTCCACTGGTTGATCGAACCATCTTTGTTCGTATCGACTCCGACACGGACTTCAACCCCGTCCACCCAAGGGCCTGGACTCACGAAGTCCTTGCTCTGCTGCGTCGCCAAGTAAAACTGCCCCTCGGCAAACATGATATCTGGGTCGGGATGCCCTCCTCCGACACTACCGAAAAAGGTAAATTGCTCATCCAAACTCGACGCAGTAAACATCGCGACATCCATTGAGTGACTATCCGCAGGATCATGATCACCAAACAGGTAATACTGGCCGCCGACCGAAATTGCAGCCCAGTCACCATACGCGCTCTGCTTTGGCTCATGTATTTCGTATTCGGCTACACTCGTTTTATAGTTCTCGGGATCTTCGCTCGCCCAGTGCGGGTGATTGTAAGTGCCGATCTTACCGGTTGGTGTCGTGCGCTCATCGACGGCCGGATCAAGCATCTTAAAGTCCTGAATGCCATCCGGGCTGACTGCATGGCTGGCAAGCGGTGAATCCCATGCGTTTTGCTTCGCATTAATTGGATCCCAGTTCTCAAGGATCAGGTGAAACTGCCCATCGAGATCGCGGATGATCGCACAATCGGAACCATGCGACGGATCTTTAAATGCCATGCCCATGTCTTCGCCAGGTTCACCATCGGTCAAATCCGAATCGATGAGTAGGTGCGGATCTTGGTCATTTGGAAAGTCATAGTAGAGATATGCCTTACCATCGACGAACTCACCGGTGGTCATCCATTTCGCCCGTCGATCAGACACTGGTCCGTAATGCACCCAATTGACCATATCCTTCGAATGCCAAGCATGATAGCCGCCAAGGCTCTTCTTCAGCCCGCCAGGCGCATCATATTGATGCTTCCATCGGGTCGTCTTAAGTGGGATATCATAGCCCTCCAATGTCGCATCTTGCGCCTCGAAGTTCAAATACTCGGGTGTAGGCTTCTTACGACTACTCAGCCCACTCCCCCATCGTCCAAACATCCAGTAATTACCTGGGCTCTCACGGAGCATCACGGGCGCATCTTGGAGGTTTGCAGGGCCAATATTCGGTGTTTTGTTCCAGTTGAGCCATTCCGGCGACTGGTCAATTTGCAAAGACTGTGCGGATCGCTTACTGGGAAATACCTTCAACTTACTACGGAACGTTGCTGTTTTCGCGGTCGGGACCGCCATACCCTCTTTAAATTCGAGTGAGGTGTGTGCAGCGGCATTTGTGAGCCAATCCTCCTGAGTATCGACCATCCATGTGTCCTGTGCGATTGCAGTCGTCGCGACTGCCATAGACAGTGTTATAAATGTGCATGCTAGGTGTTTCATCTTCTCAGTATAGCCGAGATAATAAGGCGCGCCTATCGCGCATATTCGTGAGAGGCCCTGAAATTCAAAACTATTTGCAATAAGCACTGCCCCACATCACCGAGTCGCCGCCCCAGCCGTTTCCACCTTCGGCCACAACAAGCTTCAGCATCTGAACCCCGCTCACATCGACTTCGATGTCCTGCGGCGGCGTCTGTCCATGGATGACCTCAGACTCGAACAGCTTTTGACCATCGCCATGCACTTCGAATACGACGGATGCCTGATAACAAGGAATCAACGTCGCCACAAACTTGGAAAATTCCCCTTTGAGAAAATAGGTCACTTCACTCACGCCCTGCGAGTGCACCTGTAAGCCCTGTGAAACGTCGACCCCTTTATTCGATTCGTGAACGCGGAAGGACGAGTTGTCGAGTTCGTGCCGCCCGTCCACCTGATCCGCTAAACCGAAGGTCAACATAACTTTACCGTCCGTTTTCTCGGCCGCACCGAGTTGAAAGGGGCGCTTAGCCATGAACTCAGCCTTCTCAATCGGTTCCCAATAGACCTTATGTAGATCTGGCACACCGTGATTTGTTCCGATGGACAGACTCGGGCGACTCAAGCCCTGCCAGTGAAGCAGCCTAGCCTTGGTGTTTTTATCCACCAAATCGAATGGATACACTGTAATCGTCTCCGTCACACCGCCACCTTGAAGCGGAAAATTACCGGAGTGTGTTTTTCCGAATTTCACATTCAAATTGGTTTTAAATTCACTGGTGAGTTTAATCACTAGCTTCCCATATTCTGGGATCGGCACACGCGGATCATTCACCTTCCATGTCTCAATGGAGCTGCGATTAAATACCCACTCCTTCTCCCAGTCCTTACCAAAGGACTCGATCACGGTCGTGGTTTTGGGATTAATTTTAAGCTGAGCACTCTGGAGGACATCCGGAGTCAACATCGGCATCTGTGTCGTCACGATAAAGGTATCTGCCTTCTGAGTAAGGACATGATCCCGGTCATTTCCTTCGAGCGCATAGTGCACATTGGCAAAGACCCAAAGCGGCTCATCGAGGTCAAACAAGTTTAACTCCGCATCATATAGCGTGCCGCGCTTCGTTGAGGGCACATAGTGCCACAAACGTGTGCGATTGGTCGCATTATTATTCAGCTTCGCATCCCGTGTATAATAAATATCTACCGATGCAATCGGACGCGAATCGTCTGCGGCCACCTGAACCAAAGGCTTGCCATTCTTCCCTTTTAAAGTGACACGAATCTTCGGCTGTTCGGGGTAGTCAAAGTTCCCCTTCAACAATGAATCAAACCATAGCTCCTTCGAAGCGAGCGTCTCACGATCGTGCTTATGATTCAAATGCACTGAACGAGCAATACGGACATGCGAGCTCGGCGCCTGATCGATCACCCATTGCACATCTTCCACCATACCGTGAAAATCATTTGACGGAGCCATGAAGAGTATCGGGCAATTAATTTTCTCGGCGTAAGCCGCAGGATTTGCCGTCCGCGCGAGCAAACTTCCATCGTGGAGTAATGGCGGCGCACACGAAGGAGCCGCCGCTTTCACGCGATCATCCATCGCAGCCGTTTGTAGCGTAATCACTCCGCCCATCGAATGCCCATCTAGGCCTAATTCATTGCCATCGACTTCCGGCTGTTGTTCGAGAAAGGTGAGACCACGGCGCATCGCCAGCGTCCGCAGGAAGTAACCGCTGTTGCGTGCCGACGGCACTGAATCGAAACGTTTATCATTGTTCGGATCGATCCCACGAGACTCGGCAACTTGCCGTCCTTCAACTGCGCCCCAATCCGTCTGCGCGGCTGCAGGCAGATTTTCACGCTCCAAATAGCGATCATCCGCGCGCCAGCTCACCGACAAGGTGGCATAGCCGCGCTTGGCATTATCGATACAAGCGGACTTGCTGGCCATCCCCCCGCCGCCATGAATTTGCACCAGTGCGGGTAGATCTTTACCACCCTCTGGAAACGCATAGAGACCTCCCATCCAAGCCTTCTGCCCTTTAAACACACCGATCCGATAACGCACTGCTCGTAGCACCGTGCCCTCTTCGACCCACTCTTTAATTACTTCGACATCGAGCGGCTCCGCTCGCGGATCGAAATCCCCCCAGGCTTCATCAACCGTTTGTGGCGACACACCACCCTTCAAGGGAGGCAGCGTCTCAGCGTTTACGGTTGCGCTCGCTGAGAGCAAACCAAAGGCAGTCGCCAGTGCGACCGATCGCAGGACATGGGGTAATGCCATAATTATGTATCGATTAAATAAATACGGGAATTGAAAAGACGCAGTCTCCTGCTTCGTGATTATTGATTCACGAACTCAACGTTCTCGAGCTTCACGACGACTGTGTTGGGCCATGCGCCGTTATTGTAGATACGTTGTGCTCTCATGACCGAAATCTCCAAGCCGTCCTCCTTTTGTTCAAAACGCGACTCGACATCAGCGGTCTTCTGATATTCCAGAATTCTGCTGTTCTGACCAAGCACGGAGATCTTCGTAGCCGAGCCGGCCTTGAGCTCCTTTAAGAGAAACTCTTTGCGGTGCCCTTTCTTCCACTTGTTCTTATCGGTGAACTCATTGAGGAAGACATAGACTGACTTCCCGTCCTTCGACTGAGTGTAATAAATATTCTCCTCGCCGGTCACTGGGCAAGGACGGACGTCATGAATCGCTTCGCCGTTGATAAACATCCACAGAGCCAGCTCACGGAAGACGCGCTCCTGCTCAAAAGGAATGATACCACTCGGCTCAGGCCCAACATTTAAAAGCAAGTTGCCTCCCTTGGCGCGTGTCTCGATCAACATTTTGATCAGGCGATCGCCAGTCTTATAGACTTCATTGGTCGGCTTATATTGCCACTGACTACCGAGCGTGAAGCACGACTCCCACGGGCCAGGAATCGGCTCTTTCGGTAGTTTCTGCTCTGGGGTCTCCATCTCACCACGTGTGACAAGGCACTCCGGCTGTAGCGTGTGAATGTATTGAGTGAGCATCTCCTTTTCGCCGCCATCGAAAAACACCACATCGATCGGACCATAGTTACTGAAAAGCTCATCAAGTTGCTTCTTGTTGTAAATCCCAATTGGAGGCTTTTCTTCGGCAGTTCGACCGACGCGGCGCACCTCTAATCCCATCTCGTGCTGAAAGTGGAAGTCTTCAGGCGAGAAATAAAAACCGACCTTGATATCGTGGCGGCGGCAGGCATCGACATACTCTTTCACGATGTCCTTACCGTAAGGTGTATTCATGATGCTAAAGTCCGTGGTCTTCGTGTCCCACATGCAAAAGCCATTGTGATGCTTCGTGGTGAAGACCATGTATTTCACTCCCGAAAGCTTCGCGATCTCCATCCACTCGTCCGGATCATAGCGACGTGGATTAAAGGTCTTCGGTAGCTCATTGATGTAGCGATCCAGATAATCATCAGAAGCGCCCACCATCGAGTGACTGATCACCGAACCAAGTTGCGAATCGTGCGACCAGTGGACGAACATACCCAGCCCCCAGTCGATAAACTCCTGCTCACGAGCGGGATCATTGAGTAATGGCCCTCTAGAAGTCACCTTCGGTGACGCGAATGCTGGTATTGAGAGCAATGAGACCAGTCCAAGTAGGAGGAGTTTTCTTTTCATATATCAAATGTGTCTAGGTGTGCTGATGTTAAAAATAATAATAATCTAAGAGTATAGATCACAGGAGGCATTGCCTATCCAGTGTTTACGCGACATGGCACTCATCTGCGCGTCACGCAGGCGCCTTAACTATCATTCTCAACGCGACGGTGACCTAATCAAGCCAACGGAGATTGCGAAATTCCGGCTTAGCCCCGCTCCATTCGCCTCCGAATGTCTTGCGCACATTCTCGCCAGCCACTTTCTCGCTCAAACGATCACTCGCTTGTAAGCGCAATTCTTTGGCCCCGCTCCAGTCGGACATGGGGACATCAGCCGCGTTCTTAAAGTCAGCCGCTGGCAAAACGAAAGACTGCCACTCCATCCCCGCAGGGACATTCACCACTGCGGCATAGCTATCCAGACTGATGACTAGCTGATTGGCTTCCTCTGCACGCACTTCGATCGCGAGCCTCGCCGACAACGACGGCGCCTGCCATGGTTGATCATAAATCTTATGCGTTTTGCGCCCCCAATCTGCAGGGCTGTAGGTAAACCATTCTTTCTCCCAGCCCGGCTCGAACGCTTCAATCATCGAAGAGGTCTTTAAAGTCGCTTTCACCCCAGCCTGTTGCAACTGCTCCGGAGTTACTAAATCCGTGGGCGACGATAGCTCGAACGTTTCAGTCGTATACACACCATAATAATAGCTAGCTCCCGATTCTGGCTCATCCAGCGCATACGCGACATTCGCGTAAACCCACAATGGCTTCTCGATACTGTAGAGTGGTAACTTTGCGCCCCAGGTCTCTCCTTTGTTGAACACAGCTGCATGCTGCCAAAAACGATTCTTAGTGTTATTGCGGTTATCCTTTAGCCCGTCGATTTGGCCCTGCTGTGTATAATAGACGTCGACCGAAAGCACAGTGCGCGTGCTGTCTGGCTTCACGACAAACGAAGGCACCCCATCCTGCGTCTTAAGATCCAATTTCGTTACCGGGGTTTGCGGCAACGCAAATCCGTCTTTCAGATGTTGATCCATCCAGAGTAGTCCACTGATCATGAACTCGCCAGTATCTTGATGATTTGCATGCGGAGCGCAGACGACACGCCAATCCTTGCTTTTGATTTCCGTGAGCGCGGTTTGCAAATCATCGATACGACCATGGAAGTCATTTGCAGGACTGAGGAACAATATCGGGCAATCAATTTGCTCCAAGCTAACGTCATCAGCAACCGTAGCATTATACAACGCATTATCCGTATTCCGATTACTCACACCGCCGCACGAAGGTGCCGATGCTTTGACCCGACTGTCGGCCGCCGTCGTTAATACGGTCAGCTTGCCTCCCATCGAGTGACCATAAACACCCATACGAGAGCCATCAACTTGCGGCTGCCGCTCCAAGAACGTCAACCCGCGTCGAGCCCCCAGTGTGACCAGAAACCAAGGATTGTTCCGTGGAGAATCCACCGTATCGAGCGTCCAGTCAGTAGCATTGGTATTGGCAAAACCGTTTTTCGGATTGCGACAAGGCGCATGATACGCATCCCACTCACCCCAATCCGTTGTCAGCTGATACTTTGGGTTTTCGGTATCGTTCGCCCAAAAGAGCTTCACAATATCAGAATTCACCTTGTAGTTCGGCGCCGAGATTCGCCCAGCCCACGCAATCGATAGCGTCGCATAGCCACGCTTGGCATTCGTCAGCACCGAACGATAGTCTGCAAATTGACCGCCGCCGTGAATGTTCAACAGTGCGGGCAAGTGCTCACCTCCCTTGGGGTAACCGTAAACACCCGCCATCATGGCTTTCCGCCCTTTGAAAAATCCAATTCGATAACGCACAACCTTCAGCACAACACCGTCTTCTTCCCATTCCTGTAGCACTTCGACATCCAAGGGTTCGGCACGCGGATTAAATCCAGACCAGAGTGCCTCAAATGTCTGCGGTGCGCCATCCGATTCCAGCGGAGCGAGGGTTTCCGGATCAGCCTGAGAGAGCGTGCCGGCTAACAGTAGAAGAAGGATGCTATTGAGGAATTTCATTGTATCAAAAAGCGAAATTATACAGAAAATAAGCCGGTTATTAATCACGCGTTCTCGCGATAGGCATCAATCGTGGAGTCACAGCCGGTGCATCCCCCAACTCGGATGAGTAAAGTCACCAAGGCACGATCGAAGCGAGCATTACAACTCTTGACGCTACTTGGCGAAGGCCATGCTCAAAAAGAGATTTCTAATATTCTGAATGTCTCTAACAACACAGCGGGCACCGATGTCCGCCGATTCTACGAACAGCTCGAAGTGCAGAACGCTCGGGCAGCCCCATAAAAGCGGCCGACTGCCCCATTCACGCATAACTGTTATATACGTAAGCCCTCTATTTCTTTCTAGAATTCTTGCTCGCAGGCCGATACGTATTTAACAGCGCATCCAACTCCTCAACCACTTCGGGATAGTCGTCATACAGGTTGGTCGTCTGCTGCAGGTCGTGTTCGAGATCATAAAGCTGGGCTGGCGGTGCATCTGCTTTGATTCTGCCACCCTCAATATCACTGTTTTGACGACCGATATAGGTGGCAGCCGCGGGTCCTGCAAAGGTATGACTACCGGGCCTTTTCCCTCCAAACCCACCGGCACCTTGCGTCCCGATATACATCCATTTACCTTTGCGAATTGCCAAGTGAGTCGGCTTATACGGCGAGAGCAGCAATTCCTTTCGTAAGGATTCTTGCGGAGAACCTAACAAGGCAGGGAGCATATCCACACTGTCGGCCTGCTGCTTCGGTTCGAGGGTTTGCCCCGTCAATGCAGCAAAGGTAGCCAGCATATCGACGTTGCACAGCAACTGATCAGACTCAGTTCCTGCAGGAATATTTCCAGGCCAGCGTGCGATAAAAGGAACACGATGCCCGCCTTCCCATGCATCAAATTTCGACCCCAGCAGCTTGCCGTTGGGCTCATGCCCCAGCTCCAAGGCTCGAAAGGCACCCTCGTTGAACATGCCTCCATTGTCGCTTGTAAAAATGATGAGGGTGTTATCCGCGACGCCCTGCGCTTCTAGGCATTTGACAATCTCACCCACCATCCAGTCGAGCTCGTGCACGAAGTCGCCATACAGCCCCGCCTGACTGGTGCCTTGAAATTGCGGTGCTGGCGTAAAGGGGTGATGAATATTCGTTGTCGCGAAATAAAGGAAGAAAGGCTGATCCTGGTTCTGCTCAATCCAGCCAACGGCCTTTTCCGTGAGAGTGGTTCCCAGCGTATAATCGTTATAGAGCTTGTGCGCTTCGACCGCCCCAGCGAAGGCATTCTTATTTCGTTGGGCGGCTTCCGGTGGAATCGGGGTAATCGGCGTCGCCCCCTTCGGATTTTTCCGATTTAAAGGGATCAATGGATCGTCAGCATCACCTCCGACAATCTGATCGTTCTCGATATAGACATAAGGCCCATTGCTATTAACGATGGGGATACCAAAATAGTAATCAAAACCTAAGTCCTGAGGCCCTGGCCGTAAGGGCTTCTGCCAGTCGGTGCGTCCTGCACCAAAGCCCAAGTGCCATTTACCAAAAACAGCCGTCGAGTAGCCGTCGTTTTTGAAAACATCTGCAATGGTTAGCTTGTCGGTATCAATAATCAGTTTGGATGTATTCGGAACTGGCCCCCAAACACCTCGTCCGCCGTTCGCACGCAAAGGATACTCACCGGTCAACAAACCATACCGTGAGGGCGTGCAGACGGCCGAGGACGAATGCGCGTCTGTAAACTTACGCCCTTCCGCAGCGAGCTTATCTATATTAGGCGTATGAATTTTCGTAGCGCCATAGCAACTGAGATCGCCATAGCCGAGGTCATCGGCGAATATCAGGACGACATTAGGCTTTTCTGCCTGGATCAGGCTCGGGCTAGTGGCAGCAAGCACTACCAGCAGAGTGATTATTTTTGAACAGTATTTCATAGTATGATGTAAGATCAGTGAACAGCAGCGGCTCCTAGCATTTTAACATAAACAGCGAAGCTGCGCTATCGCATGAAGATGCGACAGCCTAGTCCCCCAAAAACAGCAGAGCCTGATACACCTCTCTGATCGTCGAACATCCTGAGCCTGAGCCCTTTACCCGTGGGTAAAACCGACCGTTTCCTGCGGTCATTTAAGGATGTGGAGCATTCCTGTTCACAAGAGAGCGACTGTGCTAAAAATATTTTTATTTCTTCGCTTTCTTTTTCTTCTTCAGTGCAGGTTGATAGACCTTCAGTAACGCTTCCATTTCTTCGACGACTTCAGGATAGTCGTTATAAAGATTGGTCGTCTGCTGCAGGTCGTTTTCCAAATCGTAAAGCTGTGCGGGGGGCGAACCTGGCTTGACTCTACCCTTTTCAATATCGCTGTTCGTATAGCCTGCATAGGTAATGGCTGGAGGGCCTCCAAAGTTGTGCAGCCCGCGCTTTTTCCCACCAAAACCGCCGCTCCCTTGACCTGCGATATACACCCACTTGCCTTTACGAATCACAAGAAAACCAGGCCTGCTGGCTGCTAGGACTAGATCCTCGCGAATGGCTTCCGAGGTCGCGCCAGTCAGTGCGGGCAGCGCATCTACACTATCAATCGCTTGACCGTTCTGAATCTCCACACCTGTCAGCGCGGACATCGTCGCGACCATATCGACATTACAAATCAACTGCGAGGACACCGAACCGGCCTCGATCTGTTCAGGCCACTTGGCGATGAACGGCACGCGGTGTCCACCTTCCCACCCACCAAATTTAAAGCCGAGTAATTCACCATTCAAGCGATGGCCTGCATCCCAAGCATCCTGCCCCGTTTCATTAAACATGCCACCGTTGTCGCTGGTGAAAATGATCAGCGTATTATCCGCGACACCCTGTGCTTCGAGCGTCTTCACGATCTCGCCTACGATCCAATCAAGTTCGTGAACAAAGTCGCCATACAGGCCGCACTCACTGGTCCCCTGAAAACGGGGAGCCGGTGTGAACGGGTGATGAATGTTGGTGGCCGCAAAATACAAAAAGAAGGGATCCTTCTTTTGTTGCTTGATCCAATCTACAGCTTTTTCGGTGAGATGCGTGCCCACCTGATAGTCGTCGTAAAGTGCATGGGCGGCATCCGCGCCACCGATATCATCGAGCCCCATCTTTTCATGTATCTTTTGCGTCTTCGCCTGCTTACCATAGACGAGCGGATCATCGGGTAAAAGCCCGACTACACGGTGATTTTCGACATAAACGAAGGGTGGATGGCTATTCACCGTCGGCACCCCGTAATAATAATCAAAGCCGACTTCGAGCGGTCCGGGCTTGAGATCTCCATTCCAATCGGGAGTCTTCTCCCCAAAGCCAAGATGCCATTTACCGATACACGCAGTGGCATAGCCGGCGTCTTTCATGACATCCGCTAAGGTCTGTTTGTCTGGATCGATCACCAACCCGCTTTTCAGGAAGACGGGACGAGTCGAACCGATCCGAAGTGGATAGTCGCCTGTCAGTAGCGCATAGCGCGAAGGCGTGCACACTGCAGACGCCGAGTGCGCATCGGTAAAGCGTCGCCCATCTGCGGCCAGCTGATCGATATTCGGGGTCTTTAGCTTCGTCGCTCCATAGCAGCTCAAGTCACCGTAGCCGAGGTCATCAGCGAAAATGAGAACTACGTTCGGCCTGTCAGATGCGAATGCGCTAAGCACGAGGAGTAAACTGGTTGTCAGAATATTACATAGTTTCATTTGGAATCTTTCTTTGTTTTTTTAGTGCCCTTTTCATTTAGGCCACCTTTGAAAGTGTGGTTCAGTGAATTCATCGCTTCGGAAAGCATCTTATAGTCATTCATATGAATTTCGGTGAAATCGCTCTTTGCGACTAGCTTCGGCTCGTAGCGATTCTCAGGTAGATCGAAGAACTGACCCGCTGCATCCAATGAAAATTGATCCGCTCGTTTCATCGCTTTCAGATTCTATTTCGCTTTATAATGCGGGCTGCCAATCAGCCAATCATATTCGGCGTGCTGTATGTTTTCTCCACCTGTCCACAAAGGCGGCATCTTATCTTTATCCCATTCCATCCAGCGGGCTTTCATCGATTGAACTTTCTCAGGATACGCTTTCGCGAGATCCTTGGTCTCGCCGATGTCGTCTTTGAGATTATATAGCTCTACTTTCCTCGGGCCGACGATGAGTTTGAAATCGCCTTCCCGAATCACGCCAGCCAAGGCTTGATCATTACGCGCAGTATTCCAATACAAGACGTCGTGCGGGGCCTGGGTTGACTGCTGCGTCATGTAAGTGCGCATGTCTTTGCCGTCCAACCCCTCTCTCGCGGGATCTCCACCTGCCATGGCAATGGAAGTCGCCGTGATATCTAAAGAGGTCACCGGTGCATCCAACACTTTGCCAACAGGTGTTTTGCCTGGCCATTTAACGAACATCGGCACGCGGATGCCGCCTTCGTAGGAAGCGCCCTTCTTCCCTCTCAAGGGGCGGTTGTCACTCGTCGCCTTCATGCCGCCATTGTCACTGAGAAACCACACCACCGTGTTCTCGCTGAGCCCGAGTTCGTCGACCTTAGCTAGTAACTGCCCGATGCCTTCATCCATTTCATAGACCATGGCTCCGTAGATGGAGCGCACTTTCGGCTTTATGCCGGGAATCACCGTCATCTGGTCCGCCGGAAACTTAGCAATCGTTTCTTCCGGCGCCTCCAAATCCAAGTGCGGTGCATTGTAGGACATAAACAGGAAAAACGGATGCTCTTGATTCTTCTCAAGGAAACGCATGCCCGCATCGGTCAGCTCGCGGGTCAGATACTGATCCCACTCCACGGGCTCACGATTATGAATCACCGGCAGTGTGTGCTGCATATACTTCATGTGCAGCGGTCGCTTAATCGGCGTGAAGCGTCCCTTGTAAGACGGATGGTCGAGTGGAAAATACATCAGACCACCACCGAGGAAGCCAAACCAGTCGTCAAAGCCCATTGAGTTGGGATGCTGATGATCCGCAGTTCCCATGTGCCACTTGCCGACGCCTCCGGTCACATAGCCCTGCTTTTGCAACAAGCTGCCGATGGTCTCCATCTTTGGCAGCCCCTGCCTCGTATCGAAGGGTGCCGACACATTCTTATAGTAGCCAAACTTGGATTGATGTTTCCCCGTTAAAAAACCCGCACGCGACGGCCCACACATGGGCCAGGTCACATAGCCTGAGGTAAAGCGCACCCCCTCATTGGCGAGTTTATCTAAATGCGGCGTTGGGATGTCCTTACAGCCATAGACGCCTAAATCGTTATAGCCCAGATCATCCGCCATAATGACGATGATGTTAGGCTTTTGATCCGCAAGTGCGGTTCCGGCAAGAAGGAGGCAAGTCGCTAGAATAATACTAATTTTCATTTCACTGAACCTCATGCCCTCATGGTTCACTAAACCTCATCAGGATCTTTCTGCCCAGGCTTCTTTTTCTTGGGCAGCGTATTCATATCCGGCAGCGGTGGCACGTTAAGAATTTCAGAAGGTTCCGGCTGGAGATTGGAAGTCGTCTCCGCATCTCCATACCAATAGACCCCAACCTGATAGCCCATGTCGCACTCAGCCCAGGACCACACCTCCATGTCCAGTTGGAGTGACTTGCTAAACGGCATCGTATCCAGTGAACGACTACGGGTCTCGACACTGAAACCGCGGGTGCTTTTAGGAGCCCCCTTTGGTTTTCGGTTGTGCTTGTTGTATTTATGACTGAATGGCTGCGCATGGAATGGATGGTCATAGAAGTCGGTGCTGACTCCGCCCCAAGAATACGCGTAGTAGTCTTCCGTTCCCGTGCCAAAAATTGAGGGAAAGCTCTCCCCGTCTACAAAGATCTTTTCATCTCCCTCGCCCCACCATCTGTCCACCGGATTCATCACGGTCAGGGTATCGCCGACATAGACGCCGCGGCCTTGGGTCGTTATATAATTCCAGTCAGAAAAAGGCCGAGTCGCTACCGGATATTGCCCACGCCAACCGGCATGGAAATACATCGAACGCTCATTCCAAGCATAGGCTCCGGTCTTCACCGTCACTTCAGCGTTCACCTTCTCGGCACCGAGATTCACTAGCGAAACTTTCCCACCATGCTGGAAAGGCATCACCCAACGGCACGTCATGCTGCCATCCTCGGCTACTGTGCGATACCAGCCTTGATACGGATTGAGCCCGACACCTGAACCAAAGAAATCTCCAACCGGACACCAAACGGTTTCCTTCCCGTCGAATTCGATCTTCAGCACAACCAGTCGTGTGATATTCGGATCTGAATAATCCCCGAGTTTGACCGATAGCTCGCGCACCGCGGCAGTGCCTGTGGGTAGATCAATCGACTTTTCTTGGTTAGTGGCTAAAGTCGCCGAAAACGTGAGAAGATTGACAGCGCCTTCAGCTTGAGGATTCAGAAGCTTCTGACCGATCTCATCGACCAAAGGCTTGGCTGCTTCAAAGTCTGTCATCGTTAAGGTTTTTACAGGCGTTCCTTCAGCATATTCCCGGTAGGTAAACTGATAGAAAAACGGCAACTCCGACAGCGTTACCTTGCAACTCTTGGCATACGGAATCGGGTAGAAGGAAACCGCGGAGAGCAGCGAATCGTGAGCGAAGGGATATGGGAACAGTCCCTTACCATTCAGCATGTTGCAGGGATTTCCCTCCAACACTGGCGTGTCAGATCCATCTAGATAAAACCGCATCACCACATTCTCGGGTGGCTTCCGGAACGGTTGCCAGCTGCGCACGATCGCACCAGGCCCCTGATGATCCATCAAGACCCACTCCTTACGGCCACTATTTTCCTCAACGCGAATGAAGACCCCTTCAGTGACCGTCTTACTACCGAAATCCTTATTATTGAACCAACCTTCTGCGTCCTCTGGAGTCTTCGACTTGCGATTGTAACTGCTAGCCTGCTTTAAGCGAAAATCCACAGAGGGAAACTCTGCCACAGCATCGCGATCCGCCATTTCCTTGAGGAGGGATTGAATGGTAACTGTTCCCGCAGGCAGAGCGGCAGCGGGTTGTGCATTACTAAAGGTAATACAATCGAGACCAAATAAGGCTCCTTTGCTCTTCGAGCCAACATCCAGCACTTCAACGCGCAAAATGTAGGCGCCATCAACAGGTGCGAACTCGCCCAGTTCGATGCCTCCAGATGGAACCGGACCTGGTGCATAGAAATCAACTTCCGGACCGGTCAGTTCGCCATTCACATATAAACGCAGCATTCCAAAGTCACGTGATTGTGTAGCATACAGCGTGAGTGTCTGAGCCGCAGTCCCGGTTGCTGGGATTCGAATTTCGACGACGTCGCCAATCTCCGCACCTTTGAACAGTATATGATCCGATTCATTCCATTCACCTTTAAAGCTTCTCAAGTTCTGTGCTTTAGGCTGAATCTTACCTGACTTAGAAATCACCATATTGGGCTCAATTTCGACTGCGTTCTTAAAATCGACTGGAGTTTTGACACCGACGGAAGCGGACTTCTTTTCCTTCTTTTCCGCGACGACGCCCATATCTGGTAACGGAGGCACGTTGAGCACCTCCTCCGGTTCTGGCTTACAATTCGAAGTCGTCTCCGCAAAAGCATACCACATCATGCCGACTTGATAGCCCATATCACAATCGGCTCCAGACCACACTTCCATGTCGAGCTGAAGTGAACTGCTAAATGGCATCGTATCCAAGGCACGACTACGGCTCTCCGTGCTGAAGCCACGTGTATCACGCTCGGCCATCTGCTCCTTGCGGTTCAATTTGTTGTAGCGAAAGCTAAACGGCTGCGCATGAAACGGGTGCTCGTAAAAATCCGTGCTGACTCCGCCCCATGAATAGGCGTAGTAATCTTCTGTGCCGGTGCCAAAGAGCGAAGGGAAGTCTTCTCCGTCCACCCAGATCTTGGCATCGCCCTCCCCCCACCAGCTTGGCTGCGGGTTCATAATGGTCAAGGTATCGGCGACATATACACCACGCCCCTGCGTGGTGATGTAATTCCAGTCTGATTTCGGACGTGTCGGCACTGGATACTGTCCACGCCAGCCTGCATTGAAATACATCGTGCGCTCATCCCATGTCCACTTGCCGGTTTTAACGCTGAGCTCGGCCTCCACTGGTGCACCACTAAGATTCTGCAAAGTAACCTTCCCTCCCTGCTGGTAGGGCATTACCCAGCGGCAGCTCATGGTGCCATCTTCAGCCACCGTTCGATACCAACCTTGCACGGGGTTCAGCCCGACACCTGAACCGAAGAAATCGCCGATGGGGCACCAGACTGTTTCTTTGCCATCAAACTCAATTTTGAGCACCACCTGACGTGTCACATTTGGATTCTCGTAGCTGCCCAGCTTTACCGACAACTCACGCACTGCAGCCTCCCCAGTAGGCAGGTCGAGCGACTTGGTTTCTTGATCGTTCAAAGTGGCACTGAAGCTCAACGGAGCACCGGCACCAGAAGCTGTCGGATTTAAAAGCAATTGTCCCGTCTTCTCGGTCAACGCCTTTGCCGCCTCAAAGTCTTCCATAGTAAAGGTCTTCACTTTGGTGCCTTCTTCGTATTCACGGAAGGTAAAGATAAAGAAATACGGGAGCTCGGACATCGTCACCTTGCAGCTCTTTGCATAAGGAATCGGGAAAAAGTTGACCGCTGACAGCAGCGATGGATGCGCCAAAGGATACGGCACCATCCCCTCTCCATTGAATAAGGTATGTGGGTTGCCCTCAATTGCAGGCACATCCGAGCCATCCAGATAGATCCTCAGAATTCGATTCTTTGGCGTGCCGCGAAACGGCTGCCAACTACGAACAATCGCTCCGGCCCCCTGGTGATCCATCATCACCCATTCCTTGCGTCCATGATTCTCTTCGATGCGGATGAAGTTCTTAGCATTCGGCCCCTTATTAAAGTCACCATTCGCAAACCAGCCTTTTTCATCGTCAGGCGAAACAGATGCTCGATTATAACTGGTGTGCTGCTTTAAACGAAAATTTGTTTCTGGGAAACGAGCGACCGAGTCGCGATCGACCATTTCCTTTAGTAAGGACTGAATGCTAACCGGTTCTTGAGCATGAAGCGAACAGGCACAGAGAGCGGCAAAAGCGCCTAATGAACAGACTATTTTAGTGATTAGTTTCATAATTATAGAGCGTCACTGTCTTGCGAGCTGATCGCGGCATGACGTTCTTGGGTCTCTTTTCTCAGTTTGTTTAAGACTGCAGTATATTCTGGATTAGTCACGAGATTATTCTGCTCGTATGGGTCAGCCTCCATATCATAGAGTTCTTCAATGACAGGAGAATGCTCATAGTAGCTGAAATATTTATAGCGCTCGGTCCGCACACCGTGTGAGCGATACGACTTATTATCAGCGATGACGCGTTCATTGATTTCGGCAATATTTGCAGGCACCTTTTTTGAGTGTAGACTCCCGATGAATAGGCTTTCGATATAAACTGCTTCGCGCCATTGCTCGGGATTTTGAGTTTGCTGAATCACTGGAGTCAGGTCCCGCCCCTGCATACTATCAGGGATGTCGAGCCCAGCATATGAGACGATGGTCGGCGCGACATCGACTGACGACATCAGAGCAGCCTCACGACGCCCCCGATCTGCTCGATCCACTCGACCGTCAAACACGATGAACGGAGCTTTCACGGATTCATCGTAGAGAATCGCTTTGTCATAGAGACCGTGTGAGCCATGGAAACGCCCGTTATCACTGGTGTAGATGATCACTGTATTATCAAGCACACCCATTTTTGCGAGCTGTCGAATCAGTCGACCGACCTGCTGGTCGACACTGTAGCCTTGTGTGGCAAAGCGTCGAACCAACTTCTGATACAGCGCAGGCGTCGATGTGCGTTGTTTGTGCAAAGAAACGCCGCGCCAATTATCCAGCACCTTGGGCAGTTTCGTATTACGACCTTCCACCCAGTTTTCAGGCACGCTGAAATCATACTCACTGAACTCTGCGACATCGGGTGGATACATATCGGTATCTTTATCATTCTTAACCGCAAAGAAGCTAATCGAGAGACAGAATGGCTGATCTTTGGGCTGAGTCTCGAGGAAATGCATCATTGCATCGCCCGTCTTTAGCGTGCGCTCGTTGAGCGGTCGTTGCTTACTGTAGATGGCTTCCATCTGTTTATCTTTAGGCCAGGACATGAACCCACCACGGAAGTGCACACCTGACCCCGCAAAGAAATCAAAGTATGGGGAGAGTTCTTTTTGCAAATTATAGCCCGAAACGATCCCCTTTCGCTCATAGGCTTCATCCGTCACCGGAAAACCAAACTTCCCCACAAATCCAGTGCGATACCCCGCAGCTTTGAGCAGCGCGGGATAGGTGTTGTTGAAATCTGACTTGGAGAACGTGTAATTATGTGGATGCGAGAATCCAACTTTGTGATTCGATAGATAGCGCCCAGACATCATCGTTACGCGACTCGGAAGACAAATCGCGACCGCATAGTAGGCATTATCAAAAATAACGCCCTCCTCTGCCAAACGATCAATGTTCTCCGTTCTGAACTCAGGCCTGCCGTAACAACCGAAATTGTCCCAGCGCTGATCATCCGTCATCAGGAAGACAATATTGGGTCGGCTTGCGGCTGCTAAGGAAGACAGGACAACGCAGCACGTCGCTAGAATCGTTATAAGTGATTGTTTCATCGTTTCGATATTTTTGAGCACGAGCGACAAGCTCACCTCTGGGGATCAACCCACGACATACATATGAGAAGGATTACGCCCAATACGACACAAAGGGTCTTTGGTGCATTCCTTCTCATGCGTATGCCTATTCTATTACAAATTCATTCCTAGTAAACTACTTGCCCTGCATCGCTTCCGGTAGCGGCGCCACGTTGAGCACTTCAACAGGTTCTGGTTGGCGATTGGATGAAGTCTCCGCAAAGCCATACCAATAAACGCCGACCTGGTAGCCCATGTCGCAATCTGTCCCCGACCACACTTCCATGTCCAATTGGAGTGAGCTACCGAAAGGCATGGTGTCGAGCGCGCGACTACGGGTCTCTACACTGAAACCCATCGTATTACGAGAGTCATCAGACTCAGGCTTGCGGTTTAACTTATTATACTGATTGGCAAATGGCTGAGCGTGAAACGGATGTTCGTAGAAGTCCGTGCTGCGACCACCCCAAGAATACGCGTAGTAGTCTTCAGTGCCTGTGCCGAAAATGGAGGGAAAGTCCTCGCCATCGACCCAGATCTTCTCATCGCCTTCGCCCCACCAACTTTCGACTGGATTCATGACGGTCAAAGTATCGCCGACATAGACACCCTTGCCCTTGAGGGTGACATAGTTCCAATCCGAGAAAGGACGTGTGGGGACCGGATACTGTCCGCGCCACCCAGCGTGGAAATACATAGACTCCGCATCCCACTTCCAGTCGCCCGTTTTGACTTGCAGCGCCGCATCCACCGGAGCACCGCTGAGATTGAGCAGCGAAACTCTACCGCCTTCTTGATAAGGCATGACCCACCGACAACTCATGGTGCCGTCTTCAGACACCGTGCGATACCAGCCTTGCACAGGATTCAAACCAATACCTGAGCCAAAGAAATCACCGATTGGACACCAGACGGTCGGCTTGCCATCAAACTCCATCTTCAGCACGACCAAACGTGTGATGTTCGGATTGGAATAATCCCCCAACTTAACCGAGAGCTCGCGCACTGCGGCCACACCCGCTGGCAGTTGCAGCGACTTCTCTGCTTGATCGGCAAGTGTGGTGCTGAACTGAAGTGGATCACCCGCGCCAACGGCAGTAGGATTCAGTAGCTGTTTGCCCGTTGCCTCTGTCAGCCCTTTGGCCGCATCGAAATCGGCCAACGTGAAGGTCTCAATCGGAGTGCCTTCCGCGTATTCACGAAAGGTAAACTGATAGAAAAACGGTTTGCGACTCGTGGTGACCTTACAGCTCTTGGCGTAAGGAATCGGAAAGAAACTGACTGCTGAGCGTAGCGACGGGTGCGCAAAAGGATACGGAATCAATCCGGTGCCATCGAACAGACCCAGCATATTGCCTTCAAACGCGGGCTCCTCGGCGCCATCGAGATAGATGCGCATGGTTATATTTGTGCCAGGCTTCATCTGATTGAGCCAAGGCATCCAAGTCCGGACAATCGCACCAGGGGCCTGATGGTCCATCAATACCCACTCTTTGCGGCCATTGTTCTCTTCGACACGAATGAAGTTCTCGGTCTTCAGTTTCTTAGGATTATAGTCTTGGTTGGCAAACCAGCCCTTCGGTTCATCGGGAGTCTTAGACGCGCGGTTATAGCTACTGTGCTGTTTGAGACGGAAATCCGTTTCAGGGAAACGCGCCACCGCGTCGCGATCGACCATTTCATGGAGTAAAGACTCGATGGTCACAGGCTCCTGAGCAAGAAGTCCTGACACTGAGGAGGCAAGAGTGATGGCAAATAGAGCTACAGATGATTTTCCTATAATTTTCATATATTTAAAAGATGGTGTTCAAAAAAAGACAGGATACCAAATCGATCACAGATCTACTATGACACATATACGTTATATGTGTGTGTTGCTATACTGCCGCGCATGATAAATTGTGATTGGTGAAATCGAAGAATCTAGCGTAGGGGTGCTGCTTGCCGTTTCGACAAGCTCAAGGCCCAGAGCTTGTCGAAGGGCGGCACCCGCGAAGGCAGCTAAAGTTTTACAAGTTCCTATGTGTGTGGCCTTTGCGCGGTCTTCGCAAGTAAAGCCCCTACAGCAAGATAGCGAAATAGCATGAAGGCGCTTTTCACAAATCATGCTGCGCGTGAGTATAGTAAATAGGCACAAAAAAACCCGCACCCTTGAGAGGTGCGGGTTCCAGTTCGAAACTTTAGTTATTCAGATCCGAAAAATCGATGCCCTGAATCCAAGCTGGGAAGTTTTGCCCGGAGTTACCACGACTGATGGTGACTTCATTGTCATTCGTGTAACGGCTCCAGAGCTTCGCACGGGAGACTGAAGTTCCAGTTCCATTACAGCCATTGTAAACCCAACCGAAGCGGGTGCCAGATGCTGCCGAATCAACTGTCACAGCCAGATCCGAACTACCGGAGTCGCCGTCGGCCTTGAAGCGGTGATCCACATTCAAGTCGGGATGGGTCAGTGTGTAGACATCGAACCAATAGGTATCCGTATATTCGGAGCCCACTGCGACCGTGCTCTCGGTCGCATTCTGGTTCACGCCGTCTCCCAGAGTGACAAGGCAGCCTTCTGCGCCATCGCCCACACCGGAGTCCAAGCGAGTGCCCGTTCCCCAGACCCACGTGTTATCGCGAGATACAGGACTAATGGCGACGGTGGTGTATTCACCAGTCGCATTGGCTCCGTTGCCTCCATTGCTTCCGGTCACTTTGCGGCGCTGAATATTCCACTCAGAGCCCCACTCAACGACGAAGGTCGTTGCTGTGACATCGAGCAAAGTTTCACCTGCGCTGTTCCGATTCCAGCTAATCGTGTTACTTCCACTTGGATAGAAGCGAGTATACGCACTCACATTATCGTATCCTGAGCTCGGCGTGCCTGTGTAACTCACACCGCCACCACGATAGCCCCCGAAGAGGACAACTTGGTTAATGTCGCTCCAAGCGATGCTGGCTTCGGATCCGGAGTTGCCTGAAATATCAACCGCAGCGACATCAACCAGGTCAAAGCCAGCAGGGCTGCTCGGGTTGGTGCATTCGACCACGGTCACGACACCTTCCCAGTCATAGGTCGCAACAGAGCGAGTGAGTATGATCCGGTCGCCGCTTCCGCTACCGACCATATCTCCTGCATATCGATTCGCACCCCATGGCACTCCTGTCACACGAGCGAAGTCATTGTCAGGAAGAGAGCCTCCGTCGCCATCACGTGAACCACGCACAAGGATGAAGTAGTCATCAGCCAGATTCTGATCCAGAACCAGTGTCTTGCTAGTCCCGGTAAAGTCGCCGGTAGTCAGGTAGTATTCTGTGACTCTGATACCTGCGCCCGTATTGCTTACAGGATTATCATTCACTGTCGGATCCGTTCCGTCTTGGTATTCCTGCCAGTTTGCAATGCCATCGCCATCCGCGTCTTCCTCGGAACCAGCGTTGGTAGGGTCAAACCCGTAGCTGACCAACCAAGCTCTCGGTGTGCCATTGATGGTCTTATAGCTGTAGGAAAGATCCAAAACTTCGCTGGCACTCAATGCGACGTTGTAAAGCTTCACTTCGTCAATAATTCCAGCGTAAGCATTGTTCTTCAGGTCGTTGCCTAGTAGGGCCGAAGCAATACCAACCATATTCCGTGTCTTGCCTGTGCCACTTAGCCAGAGATAGCCGTTTAAATAGATCGCCATCTCACCGGTCGCAGCATTCTTGGTAAAGACCCAGTGATTCCACTGATCTTTATACTCCGAGGCAGTAGCCACCTTGTTGATACGGTCATAGTTTGAGCCAGTATTCCCGGCATCCCAGTAAACGCTGCCATCACTCCAAGGGAGGTGAATGTTCATCACTCGATTGCCTGAGTCATCTTGAGCATAGAAGAGTGTATCTGCTCTCGCTTGAGTCGTATCCCCGTAGACCCAGAAGGCCATTGTAACCTCATTATTGAGATAATAAAATGGCTCTGTAGGTAGCGTGACACTGGAACTGCTACCATTGAATGCTATGGCTTTCCCCTCGATTCCGGCCACTCTGGTGCCATTGACTGAAGACGCGTCAAAGTTATTGCCAGAATCATCGGCTATGTTCACTCCGGAGTTTTCATCCATCGACCAGTCCGCGATAAGGCCTGATGCGATTTTATCTAACGAGAGATGCTGTATAGATTTCTCACCTCCACTGTCATCCTGAGCGTAGACCGCAACACGATAGCTCTTCGTCAAATCAAAGCCGCCTTCAATGACGCCCGAGGCTTCGGTCACTCCATTGATTGAGTAACTCCAGTGGCCACCAGGAAGGATCTCAATGACCACCTCCGTGGACTCATTCACTGGGAACTGGATGTAATCGCCGGATCGATCTAAAGTGGTTCTCGTCGATCCATCCGTGAAGGTGAGTCCCTGCGCATCATTACCACCATTCTCAGTCAGGTTCACCCCTAAACTGTAAACACTGGTATCCACCTTGAACGGGTTGTAACCTGAATAGGTGGATAGATCCGTGTCGGTGCTAATGATTCCAAAGGATAAATTATGGGCAAGCACATCACCGATCGAAGCGGTTCTATAGTAGGCAGTTAGTCTGAAACCAGTATCCGACTGCTGGGCAGCGCTTGAATACGCGATCGCTCTTTTGTAGAATTGTGAGCCACTATTATTATAGACCAACTCGCCGTCAGCATCTTCTGACCAATACCCGTTCTGGATTGAGTTACTCGTCCACGGCAAAATCTCTTTATTTGCGAGTGGAGTAAATGGCGTATTGAAGGACCAAACGTCTCCAGTGATAACCCTTCTGCTGGGCATAACAGTGTCGACTCGCCAGTAGTAAGTCGTGTTATTGTTCAATGTGGTATGATCCGACAAGGTGACGATATTTTCTGGATCAGTCTTGCTGGTCAGAAGTGACAGTGAATTGGGATTTGTGCCGAAGTAAATATTCGCGCTGACACCATTTAGTCCGATGAGATACATCAGATCGGTATCGAGTGGAACACTCCCTCTTCCGGTGCGAGGAACTGGCATGGAAGCCTGCTCCTCTTGCCTGCCGGGAATCCAGTAGGCACTGTCACCATACTCATAGGCTCCGATATCAGGAGCGGAACCTAGATATCCCTCAGTGACATTTACCTCAACTCCATCGATGGTGCATGTGATGGGGACGCCTTGATCGATCAGTTCGACCGCATCTGCCCGCGGGCGGAAATCCCAGTTGTCAGGATCGCGCAGTAAGTCATGCATGCTGCGAGTATGGTCTGTAAATGAAGGAGAATAATTATAAGAATCGATTCCAGACAGCCCCCAATCGTTCTCTCCGCGTTGGCTATCGTTGAGATCCCAGTCACCACCCGCTGCAAAATAGTCAGGCTCGATAGATTGCTCCACAATAGAGGTCAAGACATCGGCTGCATTGTTTTGTGAAACGGTAGTTGGGTTACCTCCTTTATCTTGGGCTACATTGAAATTCGAGTATTCACCGACCGCGATGTTATGGTAAACCTCATGGCCATCCCCTTTGAGTCGGTAGGCATGATCTCGATGGCTGTATTTGATAGAGTGTGAAACATTACGGTATAAGTTGCCATCGAGAGTGCCGACGACCCCTGCATTAAGCCCATCCCAACGGAAGTCCCGTCTTTGGTTCTCCATAAACCAGTTATAGCGTGAAACTGACTCCTGCACATGTTCCAGAGGTGAATACAAGGTAGAAGCGTCTCCTCCAAGTAGGCAGCATTCGGTATGGAAGTTATATTCTGCAACAAAAGGATGAATCTCATCTGCATTCACATAGCGACGCAGACGCACCGATTGTAGCGCTGAAGAGTATGAAACGGTGTTACGGCGGTAAACAATATCCATCGCGTTATTTGTGTCCACTACATGGAGGGCGCGCCGATTACCGTATTCATCTCGGTCATTGATTTGATAATGAGTGATTTTATGGAACAGACAGTTTTCGATCGTCAGGCCATCAATATAATTTGCGATCAAGCCCGTGTCAGTGGCGTATCTAAACTCACAGTTATATACCCTAATACCTTTGCAGAAATCGGTGGATCCTCCTGTGAAATCTGTCGTTTTAGCTTGGTCCTCGGAGGCTACTGCACGTTCTGTGGATGAGTAGTAATCAAAGTCGCAGTTTTGAATCGTAATGTTATCAGAAAAGTTAAAATCGACAGTAGTCGCAAAGAAATTCAGACCATCAAAATTGACGTGTTGTGTCGTCGCATCTCCTGTAAAGGCATAGATCTGATTCTTTCCGTAAACGTTTAAGTTATTTGGATTGGCGTTATTCTTTGGCCAGAAAGTGAGCTTGTTGGTGGATTCGTCGTAAGCCCATTCCTGCGCTATATCCAACATAATACGTTCGGCGTTATCTAACCCTCCTTCTAAAAAATATGGGGTGGTGCCAGACTCCAAGCGGAGCGGAGCATTGTGCGTAAACTCTGCATCTCCAGTTGCGTGTGCGGTAATAACTCTGGCGGATCCAGATACCATCACACATCCAGTAAAAGAAACGCCAGAATCAGCTACATTATCGGCACCACTTTGTGGCTGGTCGACAGCGGTTCCATGAGTCGGGGCAGACTTGAAAAGATACTTTTCATTCCCCCAGACCTCATCCGAAAAAGCGAGCGCGTTGGGAAAGCGAGCCAGCGTCATCACTTCGTCATCAACGAACAACTGGGTAATGTCTCCGACACTATTGGGAAGTGTGGTCACGTAGACATTGCCGATCCCCGGAATATTTGCGGAGGGCGTATCATTGCCTGCCGGGAGGTTAACGCTATTCCTTGTTTCCAAAGTCCATGCAGTTTCGATTTCTACCCGGCCGTCTAAGACGACCTCCTCGCTCTGGTAATTGGTTATTTTTATTGGGCGCGCGGCGGTGCCAGCGATGCCGGATAAATCTACGGCTTCGTGATAACTACCACCACGAATAAGAACCGAGTCACCAGGAACAGACTGGTTAACTGCGTGCTGGATGGTGGCAAACGGAGCGGCGAGCGTTCCGGGATTCGAGTCGGATCCGCTGGTGGACACGTAAGTATTCGCCTGAGCGTATATACCAACAAATAGAGAGGTGCATAGCATGCACGATCTTATATATTTCATGGACTGGGGTATTGGGGTTGAGGGGCAATGATACCGTTTTCACGGTTTGAAATAGGGTATTATTCGAGATAATATTCCCTAGATATGTTTCGATGAAACAGGGGCTGCAGAAACATACAATAAACACTATACCGGAATTCGCGGCATTTCATATGACACGTTTGTGTCATCGCATAGCGATTTAACTCATTCGATGCGGACACGGTAGAAACGCGCGTCCGGTTGAGCCTCAGTCGACAGATCAATCCAAGTTCCCTTAGTGAGGCTGGTCGCAACGGGCGTCCAACTGTCTTCATTCAGCGAGTCTTTGCGCTCAATCGTATAGGAGTGCTCGTCCGCAGTGAACCATGTCAGCTTCGGCCCCAGAGGAATAATAGAAATCGTGAAAATTTCAAATCGCTCAGTGGCATCGAGCGGATCGCTGCCTGCCTTAAATTCGTTCAGGTCGATTGAGCCGTCTCTATCGCTGTCCCCGTCAATCGTCAGAGTCGTCAAATCGCCAGCCATACGAGATTCCCAATCATCAGACATCCCGTCCGCATCCGAGTCGTCGAAATATACCGTCGCCGCCAGATGGATCTCATCTGCATTATAATTCTCTACCCGATTGACGACAAAGTCGATGTGCTCTCCCTCGGCAACAGTCGTCGCGATACTAAACGCAACAGGCGTCGTATCCACCTCACCAAATATCTCCGTTAGTAACAGACTAGACGATGTGCCGGCCACATCGGTCTTGAAAATGTAGAATTCGCGACCATCCCCACCGCTGACGCTCGTTGCCCCGCGCCCGACCTCTCCGTCAATTCGTAGTTCGCCGGTTTCTCCTGCACCCGCTGTCCAGCGTATGACTGCGCTGGCTTCATCGGCTTGTGAGCCGGGATGAACTGCCAACTTGTTTGCCTCCAACGTGATTGAGTCGTTGAACGCTTTTCCCCCTGCCACAATGGGAGCAAAAGAGCTGTCCTCTGGATCGCGATAGCCGCTGTTCCCCCCATTGCCGACTGTGGAATCAAATTCCAAAAGCTCCAATATCGAGCCATCTGCATAATCATCTGCATCGGTGGCATCACTTTCAAAGTAATTCCAGCGTCCTTCGCCATACATATCTGAAAGACCTTCACCACCGTTGAAATCTGCAGTCGTTTGCTCAGCGGTTGCGGACTGGTAATCAGCCCTCAAGTCAGCGATCGCCACCACAGCAGAGACATAACCACGCCCCGAAACTGGAATCGTTGCTCCGTCTCCGCCAGTCAGCGTGAGTGTGCCACTATCAGTTTCTACAGCAGTAGGACTATAGCTCACAACAATGTCCTGACTCTCTTCAAGAGCCAGTGAGTAACTCCCGCCCGAAACAATCACAAACGGTGCCGAAACACTGGCCGTGCCAGTCAGGGTATCCCCCCCGCGATTCTGCACCGACAAAGTGAGGTTAGCCGAACTTCCCACCGTAACATAATCGAAATCCAACTGCGTGGGTGAGACATCCAGAATCGGATCCACCGCCGTTTCATCCCAAACGATTCGGACGGCCGAATCCGAATCAGGCATACGATTACTCTGGACCGCGGGTTCTGCATACCAATGCGACGCCACTGCATAGTCCATATTACAATCCGTTCCATGCCACACTTCCATGTCCAGTTGTAGCGAGCTGTTAAAAGCGATGCCATCCAGTGCGCGACTACGCGTCTCTACGCTATACCCAAAGGTATCTCTTTCACTGGTCGTCTTTCGGTTCAGCTTATCGTAAACGTTGCAGGCTACCTGAGCATGAAAGGGGTGTTCATAAAAATCAGTGCTGACCCCTCCCCAAGAGTAGCCATAATAATCTTCTGTCCCTGTCCCAAACATCGAAGGAAAACTCTCACCATCCACCCATATTTTATGGTCACCTTCGCCCCACCAAGCTGCCACCGGATTCCAGAGCGTCAAAGTGTCTCCAACATAGACGCCACGCCCACCCGTCAAAGTCACGTAGTTCCAATCAGAGCGCGGGTTCGTCGGCAGCGGATACTGCGCACGCCACGCAGAGAAAAAATACATCGAGCGCTCATCCCAGATCCAAGTGTCGGTAATCGCTGACATCGTGAGTTCGACTGCCTCACCAGAGATATTTTCTAGAGAAATGCTGCCTTCCGCCTGGTAAGGCATCACCCATCGACAGGTGAAAGTTCCGTCCTCTTGAACACTTCGATAAAACCCTTCGTAAGGATGCAAGCCCACGCCCGTCCCAAAGAAATCACTCAGTGGGCACCAAATCGTCGATAGGCCATCAAACTCAGCCTTCACGATGAGTGAGCGGAGAACCTCTTCAGACAGGGTAGATGCGATCTCCACTTCAAACTCATGAACCGCTCGCCCACCTGCAGGCAAAGTCAAAGTCGCTTCCGCACCTGCCGCGATGGTTGTCGTCTGCGACGAACTCGTCCCCACGGGCAAATTCGAGGCGGGGTCCAATAAGAGACTGCCCACAGAGCTGATCAACGAAGCAGACGCCTCGTAGTCAGACATCGTAAAGGACTCGACCTCTGCGTCCTCAGGATATTCACGACAGGTAAAGATGTAAAAGAAAGGACTGGCGCTCACCGTAATCTTACAGCTCTGGGCATAAGTAATCGGAAAGAAAGATACGGCCGAACGAAGCGACGGATGTGCAAGCGGGTAAGGAACCATTCCAGTGCCATCAAATAAATCAAATTGATCGCCTTCAATCGCCGGAGTGTCCGAACCATCCAGATAAACCCGGATAATCACACTGGCACCGACTCTGGTTTGATACCTCCAAGGCATCCAAGAGCGCACGATTGCACCCGGCGACTGATGGTCCAACAACACATACTCATCAGTGCCATCGCCATTAACATCCTCATCATAGAGGTATTTGCCGCTATGATCAACATTCGTAAACCACCCAGTATACTCATCCGGGCTAACGGAGGCACGATTATAGCTACTATAATTAATTAACTTAAATGAGGGATCTGGAAAACGCGCCCTTTCCGAGCGATCGACCATTCCATTCAAGAGCGATTCAATCGTGACGGGTTCGACGGCATGCAAAAATCCGACAACCAGAAACTGGGACAAGAGGAGCAGAATACGTAAATTCATTCGATGGGACATTAGAATATGATGTGGGGCAAAAAAATCCCTGAACGGCAGCACTAATTCTGCGGTCGCCGGGAATTTAACTTAAACGATTATTTGGTTTGGGCTAGTTAAGCCCGGCGGCGACGCGCAAAAACCATCACCATACCGAGGCTGCCCAGTAGCAACGCATAGCTGGACGGCTCGGGAATCGAAACCTTGCCAGATAGTGCGGTTTCGTCACCAGCATAGTGACCATTACGATCGACCACAAAACTGATCGAATCCCCTTCCGCGACTGTCACATCGCCGATATTGAAAGTTCCGTCTGCTTGAAACAAACGTCCCGCCGAGCCTGTTGCTGAAAAAAGCACGGTTGAGTTGTGATACACGCTCGCAATAATAGAAAGCTCAGCGACGCCAGTGGTGCCCCCCCCAAGATCCCTAAAGGCACCCGAAATGTCAGCGGTTGTGCCATACAACATATCTGCCGCGCTGAACGTATAGCGAGCGATGACAAACGACGTAGGAGCGGTATTACCCGGGTGTAGCACCAAATCTGTGCCAACCACTGCTGCATGCCCTTCGAAACCATCAGTAAAAACCTCCAATTCTCCATCTACCGCCGTTATTGCACCTAGAATCGCAGGGGTATTCTGTGTCGAGTCCCCTTCAAAACCAAGGTTACCAGCATTTCCGACAAGGGTATTTGCCGTCAGCTCCACCTCAGTGCCTCCTGTAGCAGCATTGGAGTAGAGGTATGACCATCCGGCAGGCAGGGTCGAAGCGTCGATATAGTCGCCACCGATGTCAGCGACAATCTCCGCATTTGCGCTAGTGAGAGCTGCACATGCAAGTAAGGAGCTAAGGAGTAGTTTTGTATTCTTCATACGTAATCGTAGATATTAATGACCATTAGGAGTAAGACGCTGAGTCGACCATGACCATAGCTACCTATGACATGCATTGTGTCATCACTGATAGTTTTATAAAAACGGAGCAAGGAACTGCCATAAACACATAGCCTATCAGAAAAAATGCCCAGACGACCTCTCAGTTCGCCTGGGCATTAACCCTATGATGAAAAGCCGCGCCCTCGAGAGGCTACGACGATCCCCCTAAATTCGGCGACGCGATGCTACAAACGCCATACCAAAGCAACCCGCAATCAATGCGTAAGCACTCGGCTCAGGAACAGCACGTAGCTGGTAACCTGTAAAGCGAATCCCCGACTGGCTGGACTGTATGATCAAATCTTGCGTCACAGCATCGGCCGTAAATGTGCCGATCGCATATTCTCCAGCTTGGAGAATATTGCTATCCGTGCTCGCAGCGTCACCTATCAATGTCATTGTGCGAGTTTCAGTGTCCGCCATTGCATACCACGCCTGAAAGACGTAGTCTTGACCAATCGTCAAACCGGTGAACGTATCGATGGTGAAAGCAGAACCGCTTCCTTGATTAAGCGAAAAATCGACATAGTCCAAAAATGATTGGTAATCTGCATTCTCCGCTGCAGTGCCACCAGTGACGGCGGGCGCCCATACATCAGTATTATAACTATTGTTAAGAATAGTGCCGATCGAGGTAAACGTCGTGCCAGCAAACGTAAGAGTTGGATTTGTGCCAACCTGCGGGGTTGATGTTAAGTTAACGGCCTCAACTATGGTGCCCGTTGTCAAGACTTCGGATACATTACTGGTAATGTCGTAGTCTTCCCATGTGATTGTAGCTGCATTCGCACTAGAAAAGGCGGCACACGCAACTAAGGAGCTAAGGAGTAGTTTTGTATTCTTCATATGTAATTGTAGGTATTAATGATTTTTAGGAGTAAGGCCTTTAGAATACCAAGGTCATCGCTAGCTGCCCATGACGCGTTTATGTCATGACGGATGGTTTTATAAAAAAACGAGAATAGTTGACGCAGCACATTTTTAGGATCGGAATCGAACTCGACAGCCTCCTCGAACTATTTCGACCTAAGAACTCAATGCCCCCGAAACTCTCTAAAACAATACTCCTAGGGTTCACCACTTTAGTGATGGCAGTGCATACACTGATCGCCGAAAAGCCTCTGCCGCTGGAGACGCTCACTATCCGCGAATTGGAAACACAGATTACTGAGATCGACGCAACCTTGGATACCCTAGCGCACTCAACGCTCCGAAGCGGCGTGGGAAACGTGGGCTGGATCTCACAACCCACGAAAGCACCAAAGCCGTCTGAATGGGTTCAAATTTTCATCGAAGAACCGGCCGTCATTGATCAAATCATTCTCGTGCCTGTCATTTGGCGCGACTCTGATAAAGGATATCAGTCTGATGGTTTCCCATCTGAATTCAAGATCATCGCTGGCACTGATGAGAATAGTGCAGGCGTGACGATTGCAGAAGTCTCCGACACTTCATTGACTCCACGAATTGCTCCATTCGTCCTCTCACTCAGCCCCATAGAGGTGACATGGATACGGATCGAAGCGACACCCGTCAGGTCTCAGGTGTGGAATGATGACTACACATTTCAGTTAGCCGAAGTGTTGATCTTTAGCGGCGAAAAAAACGTAGCACTGAAACAACGAGTCAAGGCGTCCTCAAAAATGGGTATTAACATTTCCCATGCGATCACCTCAAGAGCATTGGTCGATGGATTAGTGCCCTACCTGATGGACGCTGCGACAGGGGAAAAGGGAGAACCCTTCATCACTTTCTATCGAAGTGAATTAGAACATTCCTTCACGATTGACTTGGAGCAACCCCAACCTGTGGATGGGGTCAATTTGCATGCGGTGGATATCCTCGAAAATGTGCCACGCATCCATCATGCGGATTACGGGATGCCAAAGAAGCTCGAAGTCACAGGGGCCAATCAAGCAGATTTTTCGGATCAAAAAACACTCTTGACCTTCGAAAGAGACTCTCTCTATCAAACAGGCTCGATACTCATGCTGCGATTCCCTGAAGCCAAGTATCGTTATATTCGAATTACCGCAATCGAAGGGTATCAAGCACCCGAAGCTAAAAAGGTCATGAGCTGCTTCGGCTTGGCTGAAATTGAGATCATACATAATGAATCAAATATCGCTCAAGGTAAACCTATAGTAGAAAATAGAAGCAACAAGACCTCACAAGGCAGCCTTACAGGGCTCACCGATGGCAGAGATCACTTCGGCGATATTCTACCGTTAAAAAAATGGCTCAATCAATTGGCGCTTCGCCATGACCTAGAGCAAGCCCGCCCAGCAATCGCAGCGGAGTTGCAGCTTCGATATTCTAAGCAAAAAACATATCTACGAATCATGTATTGGGTCGCTGGAGTATTGATAGTCGTCGTATTGCTCGTGATACTCATCGATCGCATCGTCCGCATGCGCCATGTCGCACAACTCAAACAACGCTTCGCCGCCGACCTACATGACGAGCTCGGTGCCAACCTCCACTCGATCGGACTGATCAGCGATCTCGCCAAGGATGCCGACAGCGCAGAGGAATGGCAGACCCTAAGCCAACGCATCCGCGACCTAACAGAGCGCACGGGCACCGCAGTGCGCCACTGCACCAACATGCTCGAAGCCAAGAGCCTCTACATCGGACTGGTAGAAGACATGAAGCGCTCCGCAGAGCGTATTACCACTAACCTCGCGCACAGCATCACAATCGAAGGTGAAGCCTACTTGGAGAAGCTTAAACCCCGTCAACGCGTCGACCTCTTTCTCTTTTACAAAGAAAGCCTGGTCAATATCTGCCGTCATTCAGGCGCGACCGCGGTCGAAACCCACTTAAACGCCGATCCTAAATACGTGACGCTCACGATCCATGACAACGGGGTCGGTCTACCCGCACAAGCGAGCCGCACCGCGCCCAAGTCACTGCAGCGACGCGCAGAACTGCTAAAAGCGCAATTAACCGTAGCGAGTAAAGATAGCGAAGGGACCTCCATTTGCTTGAAACTCCGTATCTAGCCCTCCAGAGTCACTCAACATACACTCCCCCCTATGCAATCCCCGATCAAAGTCATGCTCATCGAAGACCACCCCGAATATCGGGAAAGCATTGAGCTGGTAATCAACAAAGCAGAAGAGATTGAGCTCAGCTATCAATTCGGCACCGCGGAGCAAGCGCTCCATTGCATCCAATACGACAAGACATTTAAGGCACCTGATTTAGTATTACTAGACCTCAACCTACCTGGACTCAGCGGTATCGAAACGATCCCATGGCTCAAACAGTATATGCCTGAGGTCGAGATTGTCATGCTCACACAATCGGATGCAGAAGCGGATGTCGTCGCCGCGATTGGAGCTGGAGCCACTGGATACTTACTCAAATCATCCACAAGGACTGAGATCACTGACGCGATACGACTCGTCTCCAGAGGGGGCGCCCCACTCGACTCAAACATCGCAAAGTTCATACTCCAGAACTTCCATAAAAAGCACCGAGGCAAAGAGGATACAGTTAACCTTTCCGACCGAGAGATTGAGGTGCTCACACTGCTCGGGGAGGGCCTCGTCAAAAAAGAAATCGCGAACGAGTTAGATATCAGCGCCCACACCGTGGGTAATCACATCCGCCACATCTACGAAAAGCTCCAAGTGCAAAACGCACCCGCCGCGATTTCGAAAGCTTACCGCAGTGGCATACTTGATACGTAAACGAACATTCAGTTTTTTGTATTAAAAGATGCATATTTGTCGCCACGAAGGGCATTGCACAATGACGATCGGTATCGTTTTCACCATGCATCAGTAGCATCGGAGGGCTGACTTTTTGCAACCAAGTCGTCGGCCAGAATCACAACCACATGGGACTTTGATCAATCATCATTCACAGCGGCGAAGGGAGCCGCATAGAAACCTCTAATATTTGATCCTATCGCTGCTGTATCGATAGAACAGCATCTGCATAGCGTTCACCTAACTGAATTTGGCTAACTGAATTAAAGTGCCATTTATCCTGTGTAGCCAAGTCTTTAGACGAGACACAAGCCGTATGAGAGACATGCTCTGGCAATGCATCCAGCTGTGTGTTGACAGGATAATCACCAGTAATTTGCCCCACAATAAAAGGAAGTTGAGGCATCTGTAAGTCCGCACGCAAATCAGTAATGAGTTGGCTCAATTTCCCTAAATATGCCGCATCATCGAAATTAGATTCCCCTTGATGCCAAAGAACTGCCTTCAGTTCCCCATATGCTTGCGCAGCCTGCATGCGAGCCAAGGCTTCTTGATACAATCGCTGCCCCTTTTGCCACGATTCAATTTTCGAACCGCCCAAGGCATTCACAACGAGCCCTATCGTCTGCTCTGGATTCATTTCATTGAGCTTCATTGCAAATGAATAGCCTAGCCCGAGTTGCTGCATGCCGATATCTTTCCGCACGGTTGAAAAACGATTTAGTGGATTGGTGGCAGGTTCCCAATCCCCCCGATCATTAAAAAGAAAGCAATTTTTGATCGGCCGGCGCTGCGTATCTAGAACTTTAGCACGGCCAGCCATATTGGACTGACCAATCATCAAATACAGATCCATGCCCTTGGTCGGCGCAGACAGGTTCGACGCAACGCTCTCCGCGATAGCAGTCACTCCCAGCATGCGGCAAACTGCTTCTGCAATCAACGCATTACCAGCACCGTTCATATGCACACCGTCCATCGTCAAAATCCCACGAGGACGATTTTTCGGGTTATTCTCGCTCAGATAGTCGACAAACAGCTGTCTTAGATCGAGTAGAACTGAGTCCGTATCCGCGGCGATCTGGCGAACGATCGCGGCATACTGCTCTAAGCGCTGGAAATCTTCAGACTCAGGATGCAGTTGCTCCGCAATGACCGTCGGCGTGCAGAGCACTACAGTTATCTTCTCTGCCTGTAGCTTGCTGACGATTTCACGCAAGCCCGACTCATACGCCTCAGCGGTCGTGCCCGCTCGCTTCGCCTTTGTCACTGGGTGCGGTTTCGACCAATGCCAGACATCATTAATACCGATATATATAAAAACAAGGTTAGGCTTTTGGCTGAGCACATCGCGATCCATGCGTTTCTGTAGATCCGGAACCTTGTTTCCTCCAACGCCTGCACCAATGACTTCAATGCCCTGTTCGGCATACGCTTGTTCAACAGCTTTCGCAACCAAATCGACGTAGCCTCCGGGAGGCGCACCATGTGCAGTAATCGAATCGCCAAAGAATACGATGCGGTCTTGGGCTTGGATCGCATAGACATTTGGCTGCACCGACGTTTCAGCAGAGAGGTTCACACTGAAAAGTATGCAGAAGATCGCGCCAAAGACGGATCCTCGCTGCCAATATCGTCTCACATATAAATGTATGCTCATTCGATTATCTACGGATACAGTGTCTTTCGGGCCTCTCTCACGACACGCAAGCTATGAGCGACGGCGAGTCATCATCGAACAGATCGCGACGATACCCGCAATCAAAGCAAACGTGTCTGGCTCAGGAATATCATATTTCTCCCCCGTCAATATGACATCGTCTATATTATGGATGCGTTTAGGAGAATTCGATGTATCTGCCAGATAGATGCGAAACTCAATTGAATCCCCATTGGTCAGGCCCTTATATTCCGGCCCCGATAGATTAATACTGGTGGATAAATCCGCCCCGTCACCACCAATCGTAATCCCTCCCAGTTGATCACTCAGGCTGGAAAATCCTGTGGCATCGGAATATACGCCTGAGTCAAATCCTAGAGGTTGAGAGCACTTATATTCGTAAGCGAAAGTCGTTAAGTCTAGCGCCTCTCCTGCTCTTAAGCCGGCGACTGTTACGGTGAATGAATGATAACTCTCAGAAACTGAAGGATCAAGAGCCCTGCTAATTTCATTAGCTACAGCGGTGACGGCTACGCTTCTGAAACTGTGAGCATTTTGAGAATAATCACTACTCGCCCCAGCATGACTGTTATCCCAATCCGATACGATACTGAACATTGAGGAGCCCGTCGAAACGCCATCCCGTCCATCGAAGTTGAACTCTGCGAGCACTTCAGCGTTCGCAGTTTGAGAAATTGTAAATGAGGCCAGTAACGGTAGAATGACTTTAATATATCTGTTTTTCATGAGGGAGTCTTTACCAAGGAGGATCCAATAATCCAAAAGCGTCATACGCTTATACTACAAATTCAGCTGCTCTTAGAATATATGTTTAAGCCACTGATAACATCGCGAATTTACGCCTAAAGCTGCAGTCGATTGCCTGTATTATAGCCTCACTTACATTTCATGTTTGTATGAGATCTTCTCTCGGAAGACTACTTTGAGAACTTGTCTGACGTATCTATAAACCGCTGGCTCCCGGCGATGGATATCCGTCAAACGGGCCACACCACTCGCCTCTTTCCCCCGAAGGGACTATCCACAAAAAAGCCTCCCCGAATGACAGGGAGGCTTTTTGAAAATGTAAACTTGAGTGGACGCTTAGCTGCGGCGGCGAACCATTACGTAGCTAAGACCGAGCAGACCGGCAAGCAGTGCGTAGCTGGAGGGCTCGGGGACCACTGTGATGGTGATGCTGCCAGTAGATGAACCTGCATCCTCAAAAGTTGCCAGATCAATCCCGAAGGTTGCATTCAGCTGACTTGCAGTGTAGGTGCCAGCGGCAATTGGTGTGCCGTTAATCGTAGCACTACCGAATGTCAGAGCTTGGTCGAGCGTCAACATACCACCACCGACAATTGTCAAATCACCGAGAGCATTGGAGAAATCGTAGTCGAGATCCAAATAGCCGTTCGCGGTAACATTAAAGCTGGAAACTCCCAAACCGCCAGCTGTGCTCCCCCAAAGCAGACCTTCTTCGATGTTCCACGTTCCACCAAAGCTGTTCGAGCCATTGGTGAGATTTAGGAATTCGTTCTTAGTGGGTGAACCTACAATTCCCATGTCGACATTGATCTGACTGATGGTCGAATCCGCTGTAATCTGGGAAGAAATAGTGATGTCACGGTTATTTGCGCCAGATAGAATTGTGAACTCCCCAGTCCCTGTAATCGCTAGTCCATTACCACTCAGTGTCTTCGCACCACTAGCGCCGTTTGCAATATTGGAACCCGCCTCGAAGGTCAGATTGTCGACCGTTGATGTCCCCCCAAACTGAAGTTGCAGACGTCTGCCGCTCTTAATTGTTAGCGAATCACCTGCGAACTGGGTTCCCGATGTTCTGAGCGTTCCAGCATCATTCACGTAGTCATTCGTTCCGCCCGGCAGACCCGAAGTCGGAGCGGCAGCACCAGTGGCAGTTCCGTCAGGAGAGAAATTTGCATCATCCCAACTACTGCCCACTCCACCACTACCAATTTGATAAAACGTGGCCGAGAGTCCAATGGAAGGAACTGCGAGGCAGAGCACGGCAAGTGCTATGGTCGCTCTAGTGGGAGACTGTGTTTTATTATTTTTCATAGTAGCAGGGGTTATGGTGGGATATAAACGGTAGAATGTTAATATACCAAATGTCATACAAAAAAGCATATCGCGAATTCACGCGATACCGAGCGAAAGCTCAGGCCGTCGCTGCGGACAAAAAAACTGAGGCAATGAAATTCAAAGTCTGTGACACGTCGTGCTAGATAAGCGTTCATTAGCGAAAATAAGCGGTTAAAAAATCTGGGGCCTTTCTGTCAGTGTATCAGACATGGCACTAGCTTGAATCATGCGGTGATGCCGCTCGCCGGCTGTCCTGCGTCAGCGTATCTGCGGAGTCTACCAGATCAACACGGCCTTTGCTACGCAAAGACCGCGTCCTACACCATGGGCCTTAAACTTGTCCGTGTGATCGCACTGTTATGCAAGATGCAATCAGCTATAAAAAAAGGCTCTCTCCGAGAAGCCCGTGCCACAACGCAGTTGAGCTTCGTTCCATCTCAGTGATTCACTGGCCAACGAGTCCGCTCTCGGTAATCGACGATGAACCAAAAAAAGCCTCCCCGAACTTCGGAGAGGCTTTTGAAAAGTTTATATACTGTCGCGCATTAAGAATTGTGATTTTTGATCAACACATTTGGGAGGGACGAGCTCCGTCTCGTCCGCCGAGCCTCAGTCCAGCACTGGCACACTGCGGACAGCGCGGAGGCTGTCCCTCCCAAATCCCTTAACACTTTCGGTAGCTCCGCATGAGCCTCGGCACTTTTCACAAAACAGGATGCGCATCAGTATAGCTCGGACAAAGTGCCGGTGGCGGAATCGCAACCCTACGGAAGCTGATGCAGCACCAAGGCGTTGAGCTGAATTTGATTGTCCGGCGTTTTGCCATCGTTCGCGGTGCGCTCGAGCTTGAAGGACTGCGTGTCGGCAGTCGCAACAAAGGTGCCGCTCACTAGCAAACCATTGCCGCCGGGGCCATTCGCATAGCGGCCCATATTCTTCCCCTCAACAATCACGTGTTGTCCCTCTTGGTTTGGGCGCTGGTCATAGAACAAGGCTTGCACGCGATACGTGCTGCCGATGTTGAGTCCTCTCAGTTCGGGAATCGCAGTCGCGGGGGCGGGATACATGCCAGAGCTGATGATCTGTTCGCCTTCAGCATATCCGGCATATGCAGGACCAGCCACGCCGAGCACCGTGGTGGAGGCAGTCGTTCCCGCACGGAAATCGATACCGTCAAAGGTCAGTTTCGGACCGCCTGTATTTTCAGCATAAGCGAGCGCACCTGTCTTATCGAACAATCCAGAAGCCAGTTTGCCACCTTTTGTTTTCACAGGGCTGCTGCTCCAGGTAATACCCGACTCCGATGTAAATTCTTTTCCGTCAGTAGCCTCTTCGACTGCCTCCTCTGGCTGAACGAAATCTACATTTTCAAAACGAAGCACGACTGCATTGGGCCAATTACGCCAGTTGTAGAGTCGTTGTTGGCGGATCACATCCATCAGTAGGCCATCTTTAGTGTTCTCGAAGTTGATCGCTAGATCAATACGATCGCTGTATCGCTCGGAGCGATGATCTTGCCCCAAGACCTGCACCGTTGTGTTTTCATTGGCGATCAGCTCAGGCAGCAAAAACTCTTTGCGCGAACCACGCCCCCAGATCCGATTGTTAGGCACTGGATCACGCTCGGTAAACTTGGTTACGATGGCATACGTATATTTGCCATCCTTGGATTGAGTATAGTAAGCGTGCCCCTTATCCCCCGCGACCACACAGGCGCGAACATCATGAATCGCCTCATCATTGACAAACATCCACAATGCGAGTTCGCGGAAGCGTTCTTCCTGCTCGATCGGTATGGAACCATCGGGCTTCGGGCCGACATTGATTAACAGATTGCCGCCCTTCGCACGTGTTTCGACCAGCATGTTGATGAGTGTCGAGCCTGACTTGAAATCATCATTGGTTGGTTTGTATTGCCATTGATTCCCCAGCGTAAAGCACGTCTCCCATGGACCCGGAATCGGATTCTTTGGCAGGCGTTGCTCTGGTGTCACCATCTCACCACGCGTCACAATGACATTGGGATCCACTTCATGGCAGTATTGTGTCAGCACTGCTTTGTGCCCTCCGTCAAGAAACATGACATCGATCGGCCCATAGTTCGTGAGCAATTCCTTGATCTGCACTTTTGTAAAATCAACGAGCTCCGCGTGTTTATCCTTTGGCATTTTACCACCGCGGGCCGGATAGCCTGCCTTGTAATTGAAGGCAAAGTCCTCGGGCGAATAATAGAAGCCAACCTTAATGTCGTGGCGGCGACACGCATCGACAAATTCTTTAACGATGTCTTTTTTATAAGGCGTGTTCGCGATATCGTAATCCGTCACCGCAGAATCCCACAAACAAAAGCCACTGTGGTGCTTGGTAGTCAGCACCATGTATTTAACACCGGCTAACTTCGCGAGCTGCATCCATTCGTCTGGATTGTAGTCCGTCGGGTTGAAGGTCTTCGGCAGTTCATTCACCATACGATCTAGGTGTTTGTCCGAAGCCATATCCATATGGTGACTGATGACCGAACCCAGCTGGGAATCAATTGACCAGTGCACAAACAGCCCCAGTCCCCAATCCATAAATTCTGTTTCGCGCTCTGGAATATTACGCAGTTCACCTGCGAGTTTCGGTTTTGAATCGGTTTGCGCATTGGCGACCGAAGTCGCCGCAATCGTAGCGAGCAGCAGCGTGCTGAGCGTTTTCGCAATGCGATCTTTATGATTAAAGAGTCTCATGTTTTTCTTTAGGTTTTAGGTTTAAAATGCGTCAGTCTGACGGAATAGGTTAATGTAATAGTTGTCTGCTTGGGGCACCACGCCCTTAAGATCGCGGATCGAGTTTCGCAAGCCACGAATGGTGGAGACGTATTGATCGTCGGAGCCCTCACCTGCGGTGTAGAGCGCCTCGGCTTTAGCCAAGGATTTCGAGAGTTGAGTATCGGACTTACTTGCGGCTTTCAAAGCGACTGAGGCATCTTTGCCTAGTTGGATCAACGCATACAGCCCCGGACGGAACGGATACGCATGTTGGACATATGAAGAGTCCGAATTGCTTGAGGACACTTCTTTATAGGACGGTAGCTTTTCGGACATCACGAGGAAGCCTTCGCTATCTGTCATGCAGAAAACGGCATGCGATGTGCCTGGAGGCACGGTGCCTTCGATACGCCCGCCCTTCATCTGGGTCGGCTCCTCAAACCACATTTCACGGCGTCCGCGAGAAATATCAAATTTGCCACCGTTGACGGTGTAGAGCAATTTCGCCTCAACGATCTCCGATTTGTCTGCACCAGTTTCGACTTCGACCCAAATGCGGTCGCCGTCGTCACCACGTGCCACTACGGACGGAATGCGGTCTTGTCCAGGATGGCTCTCAATCGTTGGATTTTTATACGGATAGGACACGTCCGACTCACTCAGGAAAGCATCGAGTTCGCCCAATAGTTGATTGGTCAACTCAGGCATTTGATCCGCGAGGTTATTGCTTTCTCCGACATCCGCCATCGAACCGTCCTCATTGTATAGTCGATACAGGGCCACCAACGGGCTCTTGTTATTACCCGGGCTGAGATTGCGATATACTTTCCACGGGCCTTTGCGCATCGCTGTCGCCGAGGACAACTCGATCGGGAAATAAAAATAAATACTTTCGCGTGGCGTGCCGTCAGCAAAGCGAGCGACGGTGTCCTGCCCTTCCAGCAAAGGACGGATGTTGCAGCCATCCAACTTCTCATTATCCGATGCGGGCAAGCCAGCGAGCTCAACAAAGGTGGGATAGAGATCGATCAACGAAATCGGCGTTTCGCAAACAGAGTCCTTTGGAATATTCGGACCGCGCACGATGAACGGGATACGGACACCACCTTCATGAGGGTCCTGCTTGCCTTCGCGAAGCGGCGAATTATCGGTGACCGTTCCGCCACTTCGACTCACTAGTCCGCCATTGTCCGAACTAACAAAAATGTAGGTATTATCGATCAGCTTATGCCCAGGATTCCGCGGATCATCCGTTGCTTCCAGATAGTTGATCACTTCCCCGATCATCCAATCGAGTTCGTTCACCATCGTCGCATAATATGGATCGGTCTTACCACCGCGGCCGCGGTTGATGGTGCCAGGGTCAGTGGGAAAATCCTCGTAGCCCATTTTTTTGAGATAATATTCAAACCGCGTGCGATCACGCGTTTGGATCGGCCCGTGCACATAGTAGGTGCAGTAGTTCAGGAAGAAAGGCTCGCTGTGATGCTTCTCTAGCCATTTGAGTGCGACATCGAGCGTCTTATCGAAGGGGCGCCCATCTTCTCCGAGTTGGAACGGATCCTCAGGATCATCCGTTGCCCAACCTGTGAGTCGATCCGGCTTCATCGATTTCGCCAAACCGTTGTGCTGGTTACGAAGTTGCTTTCTCGGCCCCCAAATATCGGGATCTGGATAATAGGTGCCGCCTTTACCCAGATCATCGACGTAACCGATATCAAAACCATAATCCCCCGGAAAGGGATAGCCGTTACTACGGCCGCCTAAGTGCCATTTACCGACATGGCCAGTCGTGTAGCCTGCTTTCTTCAGCTCCTTTGGAATCGTCATTTCTGTCAAAGGAAGCCGATAACGGTAAAATGGATTGATATACGAAAAGTGGGGAGAATAGGCGCGCGGCAGCTTGCCACCCATCACGTGGTATATACCTGTGTTGGCCGGATACTGGCCGGACATGTAGGCCGCCCGTGAAGGCGCGCAGGTCGGCGACGGCGAATACGCCTGCATAAACTTACGACCATGCTTAGCCAGCCGATCCAAGTTCGGTGTTTCATACGGCGTGTCGCCATCCACATCCATACAGACAGGATCTTGCCAGCCGAAATCATCGGTTAAGATGTGAACGATGTTTGGTTTCGGCCCTTCGGCTTTGCTCAGGACAGGCAGGCCGAATAGCGTGGTGCCAACGACGGTGACACAGAAAACCAACGAGGTGGATTTACATTTAATAGGGTTCATTTACATTTGGGCGGTTACAAAACAAATATACTAACACAAATAGAGCATCATGTAATCGCGTATATACTCGAAATACGGCTAAAAAATGACTTTTAGGGCATTAAAGTGGTCTGGCATGAACTCAGATTGAGCAGGGTGCCAGATTGAACACTTTGAAGCCTAAATTAGCTGCGTTCTTTAGATGCAGTGCGTCGTGCTGGCTGCGGTGGCGTCTCGTGCTGACTCTGACGTTCGACGCCTAAAGCACCCACGGGCATAGCAAGGTCGCTACGCATGCGATAAGTTGACATCGACCAAAATCACACCCGTTTAAGAACACCGCCTGCAATCAGACTTCCGAATACAAAGAAGCCGTGTCAGTCATACGACTCACACGGCTTCTGAAAATTATGAGAATCGGGGAGAATTCACTTCATACCCGACGCACTCAGAGTCTATGCACGGCGGCGCTTCATCGCGACCGAAGAGAGAGCCAACAAACCACCTAGCAGGGCGAAGGATGAGGGCTCGGGGATAGATGCTGCAACCAACTGAAGAGTGTAAACCTCTTCAATTGCTGCGTCATTGCTACTCGTGAGGGGAGCAATTGATAAGCCCGTAACATCATTGGCTACTCCGAAGTTTGTGGTTAGGCTGATAGTTTCATTACCACCTCCAAAATCGCCAAAGGCGTTGTAGTCGATGACTAGATTGACTTCACCCGTCGCATCGTTCTCTTCAACTTTGAGCAAGTTAAGACTGAGGAACTCGCCGCCGACGTTGAAGGCTCCCGCATTGATAAATACCGTTCCAGTGCGCAAAGTCCCCTGATCATCAATAGTGATCGAACCTGTTGTAAATGTATAACCTACATCAATTGCTGCGAACCCGGAGCCAGGGACAGTGTTCGTCACATTCGCGCTATTTGAGTTGCTTGCCTGACCTGTAATAGCGTCATCGGTCGAATTGAAAACAAATCCGCGTTCAGCATTGGCATTATCGACACCAAGGTTAATCGTGTAGTCACCGTTAGTCGCTTGCGCGGCAGAACTTCCCCCGGTAATGTTTTGACCGGTCGAAGCGTAGTATGTGTCGTCTACTATCGGATTAATGGCCCCTGATTGGTCCACTGGAGTGCTTCCAGAGAAGTCCTGAGAGTAGAAGACGGTTGCTTGGCTGATCGATGCCCAAGCGACAAGAGACACTAGTATTGCTGTTTTTTTCATATGTATTTTTGGGGGAGTTAAATGATTGGTAACTTAACATAGAATACCTGATTCAAGGCATGACCACATCGCGAATTTGCGCGAGGTGTCCCATTTTTTATCCACCCTCAGCTTCTATGGAAACTGATCCACCTTCAAACGCCCGAAGAGCTTACCATCGATCGAGAGGCTCTTGCTAAGAGTAACGATCACAGATTGCAGTCCACAGACCCGAAGCCTAGCTCAGCGGCGTCGGTGGATTCGAGGCTTAGATCCGTCCATCCGATAAGGTCGGAGCAGTATTGAAAAACTTGCGTAGTGAACGAAACGGATTCTGCACCGCGCGTGAAGGTGCGACTGGCACATGTCAGGCTACTTTCGAGACTACGAACGACGTCCGCATGCAGATCAATGATTCATCGATTTGGTATCACACACCAGCCGGATCTCAGCCAAGCCCCCCCTCCCCCCCCAGGCACAAAGAAGCCGCGTCAGTCTTACGACTCACACGGCTTCTGAAAATTAAGAGATTCGAATGAGAGTTACCTCACTCCGGCACACTCAGAGTCTATGCACGACGGCGCTTCATCGCGACAGCAGAGAGCGCAAGCAGACCGCCGAGTAAGGCGAAGGAGGATGGCTCCGGAACTGCGACCAGATCAAAGCCGTTAATGCCGATCCATGTGCCACTATTTTGTGTAAACGTAATATCTAAATTACCCAGTCCGTCACTGGTCACGTCAAAGCTGTAGGCATTTGTAACCCAAGGAGTGGCGAGCGCATCATCGTCGATAGACGGGAAAGCAAATGGCGAAGTAGACGTCTCCGAAGCCGAAGGTGTCTGATCCACTAAGAAAGTGCCAGCCTGGTCTTGGGTATCAGCGTGATAAGAGGTAAACGTGAAGGCTTGATTTGCCTCCAGCCCCGTCAAACTGAGTGTCATTCTATCACCACCGCCGATTCCGCCATTCTCAGTCCGAATATCGATGCCTACCCAAGTCTGCCAGAATACATCATAACCCTGAACGTTAGAGCGACTAAAAGACTGCTTAGTGTCGTTAATATCAACAGTGCCACCACCATCATTTGCATCCGGCCAGCTAAATGCCACACCCACATCGTAGGTGCCTGCCAGTCCGCCTTCGGCAAAAGAAACCGCGTTATAGGTTGTCAGCTGTCCAGAAGTGGGATTTTCGTGCGGTGTGCCATATCCGAGATAATTTGTATCGGCTCCTAGAGGCCCTTCACCTACGGTTGGTGATGGGCTACCAGCATTCACATAAAACGCGGCTTGCGCAATCGATGCGGTCGCGAGGAGGGATAATAGCGTGACTGTTTTTATCATTATGCTTTCTTGTTGGGGTTAATGAAAGTTGAGGTATTTACCTATTAAATTTACCATTTCCATGAAGCCCGCGCATCGCGAATATACGCGATGCGGAGTATTTTATATGCCCCCCCTAGTTTTTATGGAAGCTGATCCACCTTCAAACGGCCGAATAACTTACCATCAACTGCAAGATCCTTACTAAGAGTGACAGTCACCGACTGCAGCCCTTCGACGACTAAGCCAAACACTAATTCGGGCGCGTCCGTAGATTCTAGGCTTAGATCCGTCCATCCGATAAGATCGGAGCCGTATTGAAAGACTTGCGACGTGAATGGAACGGATTCTGCACGGCGTTTGAAGGTGAATACAAAGTGCTCCCCAGCGACATCCAACTCCGGCAGGATCGTATCGCCAACCTGCGCGGGATTCCCATTGAGCACGTATTCGATCCCGTTCTGAATGCCGTCCTGTTCTGAATCTCCCGCAAAGGTGGTATCGCCCAGCTCCGCATAGTTCAGCAGCCAGGCACTGTAATCCTGAGGCAAAATGTAGTTGTCATATAAGAGCCCCACCTCGACCTCGCTCAATTCAATATTGTAGAGAATTACCTCGTCGAGCATGCCATCGTAGCTTCGAACCTCAGGCTCATTCGAACTGCCAAGCCATGCCTCAGTGATTCCGCTAATCAGATTCGTGTATCCGGTGCCACTATGCCAGAGGCTGCCGTTGAGATATATCTTCATGTCCCCCGCAATTGCGTCCTTTGTAAACACCCAGTGATTCCATGTCGCCTGATAATCCACCTCATCCGCCTGTTTGCTGATTCGGTCGAATTTGTTAGAACGTCCTGCATCCCAATAAACCTTACCGTTTCCCCAAGGCAGATGAATATTGAGCACACGATCGCCCGTTTCATTTTCGGCATAGAAGACAGAGTCCTCTGCGGGTTGAGTGGTGCCGCCATATGCCCACAGCGAGATGCTGATCTGACTGTCAATGTCCGAGAATGCCGCAGAGGGAATGAGTGCCGTATCGCCACTGCCACGAAAGCGCAATGCCGAGCCATCGATGCCAACATCCCAAAATCCAGCAGGGACAGTCGCATCATATTCATTGCCACTACTGTCCAGAGCGGTGGTGCCACCTCCCTCGTCTAAGCTCCAATGTGCGACAATCCCTTGAGTCGATCCTCCTAGATGGAAATGAGTCGCGATAATCTCCTCCAGCGCGCTTTCGTTTTCTTGCTCACTCCCATTGGCATACAGCGCAATGCCACCACTGGGCAATCGCCCACGTGTCGAGAGTGCATTCCAATCTACAATCAGCGTGTTATCCACCGTCTCGACTGCGATCTCATCATCCAACGCAACGACGTTAAACGCCGTTAAAAACGGAATCTGTAATTGAAAATTAATCGAATCGTCATTGCGAGGAATTCCCACGCAATCGACAAGGCGCACGACCATATGCTGCCCATACACATCCGTGCGCACGGTAAGTTTGGCATAACCGATGGCCGTATCTGTCAGATCCACCACCATCGCTCGGCTAGTGCCATCATCGCAAGCGCGCTCATCGACCGCATATCCATCAAACACCCGCAATTGCATCCCCGACTCATTGGATGTGTCGAGATGTTCGACGCCTGCTAACACCAAATCGCTAAGGGTGCCATCCGTGTTCCAATTTGCACTATAGAGCGCGCTAGGCGTCAATGGAGTGAGGAGTTCAATACCGTCGACTCGTCCGAGTTCGCCGCCGTCGACCGCACAGAAAATACGAATCACATCGCCTGACTCGAGCGGCACCTGTTTAATTTCGCGGCGGATACGATTGGATGCATCGATTCCGGCGTTCCCTAGGAAACGATCCGCATACCAGGCATCCACGAGGTCATCATTCACAAACACTTTGAAGGCTGAAACGCCATCTGACTCATCCCAATAATCGACTCCCAGATCATAGTTGCCATCTGAAATGCCAGAGACCGTGGTCTCAACCGAACCAATGGCAGCACTGAGTCTGGCCAGACTCCCATTGGAGGCCTCGTCGAAAGATTCCAGCACATAGCCATCCAGCGACATCGATTCGGCTTCGAGATACACACCGTCACGAACGAGTGAAATGGAATCAGCAGATAGATAATCCACATCCAATTCGGCGGTGCCTTCGGAGTCACGCAGCTCAATCGTGTTAGTGCCACTGTTGAGCACGGCACTCACGGTCTGAGCCTCCCACGTGGTCGAGGAGCTGCTCACCACACCGACCTGTGAATCATTGACGAAGACTCCCATCGAACGCGTGCTACTCGGCACCTTAATACGAAACTCCAAAGCTTCGCTGCCGCCTTCGGCATTCACCGTCCAGCTCAGGTTAAAGCCTTCCTTTCCATCCATATAGAACCCGATCGATGCATCGACATCGGCCTTGATATCTGCGCTCGTGATCACGGCATCTTCCGCCTCGATCACCAGCGCTGAAAGTCCACTCACGGCAACCCCAAGAATGCCAAAGGAGCAACAGCATGTTTTCAGATTACAGTGCATTATTTGCCTCCAATACATAATCTGTTCCCTCTACAATAAACTGAGTTTCGAGATCGACTGCAGCACTTGCGCCATCGATAACCTGCACCGAGTTGGTTCCGCTCACGACCGTGAAGTTAGTGACAACCACGGGCAACGTTTCCAGTAGTTTCCAATTCACGTCATAACGCAGTGCCGTAGATCCTCCCTCATACTGAAGATACTCTCCGGCATTCACGGTGCCCGTAACCGCCAGACTGCCGGTGCCTCCGTCAATTTCAATGCTCGGATTCGTCAACACCTGCGTCGCATCCTGATCGACTCGAATGACAAATTGCAATGACTGCGCCGCCTCTGGGTTATCTAACAACAGCGTATCACCTGCGACGATCGCCTGCTTCCGAGTGACCGAGCCCTTCTCTTGGTGAATATACCACGGGTCATCGACTCCAGAGGTTTGCCCCAAGACTAGAGTCGGCGTAAAGACATAATCCCCGTTGGTATTTCGACTAAGCAACAGCACATATTCGCTCTGATAGTGGTTACTGCCTGTAGTTCTCTCCATGAACGTATCGATGTAATCCACATCATCCTCATGCAATACCGGCGCGATCTCTATCCATGCAAGAAACAGCTCCAAGGTATCATTGAATAAGCCATGATCCTCGACCTCTTCTTTGCTGATTGCATAGCCGCTTTGCGGGACTGTGAATTGTGGACGGCGTCCACCGAGCATGACCCCCTCTTGGATATGAAACGACGTGTCTAATAGACTGGTTGCAGGGAGATTGTCTGGCTCATCTAGACGTATCCCAATTTCTAAAGGAAAATAATCGTAAGAGCGATCGTCCCGCACTGCGCTGAAAGCCTGTTCAAAGTGCGCTGCAATACTGCGCCCCACCCGACTGGAGGTGGTCGGGTGATCCACATAGCTATAAATACGATCCAGTAAGTCACGCTCCACCCATGGATGAATTCGATGAATTTCCGGGCCATCAAAATGCAGATGCCCCAGCTGTAGCTCATTGACGAACGTTGCATATTCCAAAGCCAACTCATCCATTAAGCTATCCGGCTGATCTAAATCGTATGCCGGAATATAGTTTCTGCCATACGAACAATACAAGCCGATCATTTCAGCGCTAGCGCTATGATCGGCCGAATCCGTGCCATCCTGACCGCGAATACAATTTTCCAGAATCCAGACATCGTCTTCCGTCTGAATAAATTCCCCTACTTTGACGATTTCCTCGCCAATTTTCAAATACTCATAGTCCAACTGTCTGCCCACATGAGCAATCCCCTGCCCCAGTAAAGGGATCTCAGTATCCTCCGCGGGGCGAAATAGAATACGCCTCTCAGATGAGTCAATGCCCTGCTCTAAGGTTCCACTCCCCCAAGAGGCCAACCGTGGATCCACACCGCCGACAATGTAATCTGGATCATATTCTCCAATGCCGCAGCTCACACTATGTAAGCGCAGATGAATGCCATTGCTCTTGAGATAATTCGCATAAATCAGCAAATCCGCTTTACCCGCGGGAAAGACGTCCGTGTTCACGTGCACCCTCGAATTGTATTTCGGCCAGTATTCGCCGCGCCATGTTTTGGTATGCAGGTAGACTCGCTTCACCCCATGCGCAATCGCCAAGCTATCAGTCAATTCGTAGAGGTCTTCAAGCGACGTTGCTTCCAACATCACCTCATTCATACTGTTGTTTTGTGCCGCGTAATCCGCGACCCAGTTTAAGACATCGTCCTCCGTCCAGGAGCTTTGCCCGGCGGGTCGAGCCAAGTCTTCAGTCACCCACACTTCAGCCAGAGCAGCATCTAAGTTCGATCCAGTCAATGTGCCGTTAAAAATCGCAACGCCACCTAGGTTACCATCTAGCGCCTCACCCCACAGGTATCTCCATTGAATCGAGGCCGCAGATGTATACCTTACGATACTGGAACTCGACACTTCCACAATATCACTGAGTCGTCTCAAGCCAATATTAGCATTCGTATCCAACTCCAAGACTAGCCCATACGCGCGTGAATCACCGATGCCCTCCACTTCGATCAAATGGATCGATACATGCTGATCATACGTATCAATACGCAAGGTAAACTGCGGCAATCCGCCCGATTCAGAAACAGTCAACGTGTCTCCATCAAAGGTCACGTGAGTCAATTGCGTAGCAGTAACGTTCTTGCCATCAAAATGCCGCAGGTAAAAGCCATCGGAGGACGTTTGATTCAGACGGTCCACCCCACCCAAAACCAAGCTCGCGGGCTCAGCCGAGGAGTCGAAGGTAAAGTGGGACGCTCCCATACATTGAAGCACAGGAAACAGTAGGACACAGAAAAGCGACAAGGGAGAATAGCCAAACTTCATATATTCATCTTTGGGGAAGAAGATGTTCAGAACAGCCGAATCCACATAGGTTCGGCCGTCAGCCTAAAATTTATACCTAAATTCACAAACAATTGCATCGCGCATTTACGCGAAAGAAGCACCAACGCTCATGGATGGCCACAGTGGCTAAAAAATGGTTCATCGTTGTGTAGCGGGATGGCTGTTGAGGCGCACTGGGGAATCTCTGATTCAAAATTGCGGGGCATGCGTCTCCTGCTGCTTTGTAACCATGAGCTGGTCGAATGGCAGGTGAGCATGCTCGATAGCGCAAAACAGGCTCTCTCCGAGGAGCCCGTGCCACACCAGTGAACTGGAGAACCATCTCAGAACAAACAATGTCGAATCGACCATGTTACGCGAATCGACGATGAACTTAAAAAATACCCTTAGAAACGAATCAGTCCTCGCAGCCATCTGGGAAGGAACGAGCACCCTCATGCTCGCGCTTACCACGATGTCGTCGTCCAGGTTTTTACGGATGAATTCTGCTTCGGTCTGTATGTTCAATACGCCTTAGCAAATAAGCATATTGCAGATGGCCCCATCCGTAAAATGGTGATGCGGACAGTAGACGTTATTCTATTGTTGAGACAGCCGCTCGAGAGGGTCCTACCCAGAGTCGATCCAGCCATGCACTTACTTAAATTCAGCTAATTCAAATACAGGATCGTCTGCAGACTATCGGCGGATACTTGTGTCGCGACCTGCTGCCCACCGAAGTCAATTTCGATGAATCGCGGCGTGGTATTATCATTGAACACAACCACAGCAAACGAACCATCTGGATTCTGCGCAGCCGTCGCCCACACGCCTTCCGGCAAGGCGGCATCCAACCCGACACGCACCGCACCTGGACGGATATATTTACTAAAGTGTGCCAACAAATAATACAGCGGCGTATAGAGCACCGTATCCTCGACTGGATCAATCAACACCGGCGCACGATTGAAGTTGTTATAGGGTTTTGGCCCGCCTGTGCGACTTCAGATCATGCACCACTCGATATAGCCAATCGATCCATGATTCAGGTCGGTAATCACATCGATCGCGTATTGCTAAAATGGCGTGTAAAGGAACCGCGTTCAAAAACCCTGACGGTAGTATCGCACTCGTGGTCTTCAATCTCCTCGAAGAAGATAAGACAATGAGTCCCATTCAGGACTTACAAAGATGTCATAACATGTTGCAATTAGTAACAAAATAATGACACTCTTAGGCCCCCACCCCACACTCCCTTGTTGCTATGCTACCACCCCCTAGAAAGAATAAAATAAATCCTATGCTGATGAAGGTTATCGTCATCAGCATAGTGTTGCACATTGGTGCGGCCTTCGTTGCTGGAATCATCACCGTGGCCAATATCGTCATCCAAGAAGACGCGCAATTCGAAGAGGTTCCCGCTGTCGAAAACGTTGAACCGCCGAAAGAACAAAAGGTGACGATCCAACCGAAGCCGCCCACATCTCAGCCGATGAACCATCTAAAGATGCGTCCGGTAGCAGACATCTCCGTGGCCAATATCGATGTCGACCTGCCATCAATGGATCAAAGCTTCACTGTGAGTGCAGGACTCGGCGCCACAGGGGGCGGAAGCCTAAGCTTTGGCGCAGGCATCGGCAAAGCCGTCAGCCGCTTTCCCGACATTAAAGGCTTTGGGACGACTAAAAAAATGGCGCACGCGTGGGAAGGCACCGTTTATTTATTCAAGCCTAATACAATTCGAGGGATCTTAGATCAAAAAGATAAGATAGTAGGGCTGAAACCTGGCAGACGCCAGGGCTCCAAAATCTACAATCATGTCCTCAACCTACCGTCTCAGGATTTCAAAGAAGGATTTCCGGGTGTTACGGACCAGTTCGAGTGGTTTGCCGTGGACTTTGAAGTGAAACTGTTCTGGCCAGCGAAACTTGCTGGTGAATACGAATTCCGCCTCGCATCCGATGACGGATCCGTGTTGTTCATCGACCGAAAGCTTGTGGTAAACAACGATGGCACGCATGGTATGTCGGCGAAGTCAGGCACTTACAAACTAGAGCAAGGCTTACGTCGCTTTCAGCTCGTCTACTATCAAGGGCCGGCCACAAGGCTCGGCTTAGTGTTGGACTACCGAAAGGTAGGCTCCGAAGAGTGGAAAATTTTCGACCTCAAAGAATACATACAGTATCAAATCGATTAGGTAAGAAGGCCGGAAAAGATTCAATAGCACGGACTCGAATCCGGTGTCTAGCGCCGAGGAGCCCACCCACTTACTTTACGGATAATGCCTGACTGTTGAAGCCGCCCTTTGGATTGGTAATCTCAGGGTAGCTCACGAGAAAGTCGTTTTCATCCACCAAGTTCAAGTAATAGTGTGTCGTGCCAGCAGGCAGTTCGACCACTGCGGTGCTGTTACTATTCAGCGCAACTGGAGTTCGGAACCATTCTTCATGCTTATCGCCACCGTTCAGCGTATAGAGTAAGTCCGCACGCACCACCTTCGCGCCGTTTTCCTTAAACACGAAACCAACCGTATTGCCCTTCGTTTTATGAGATAGAACGGTGCAGACCTCATCTTGCCCAGGGAGGCCTTTATTTGTCGGGTTGTAGTATGGATAGCTCGCCTGCATCTCCGTCAGCATCTGCGCAAGTTGCTGATCCATCGCTGCTGATTTTTCAGGCATCTGATTGGCGATATTATTCGCTTCTTCAATATCCACTCGCACTTTTTTGCCATTCTCAGTTTTGTAAAGCTGGTATAGCGCGAGTTCGGGTGTTCCGTCATTATTCACGTGATCATAGTGATGAATCAGCTTATAGTCTCCGGCGATCAATGTGCTTTCGAGATCACTACCATGCGGGAAGTGCCACATCATGCTATCGCGCACCGAACCATCTGGAAACTTCACTAGTGTCGGGTCTTGCGAGTCGCCCAAAAGGAGCGGCGCGAGATCACAGCCATCGAGGTTTTTGTCCTTCGGCAGAGTCGCCCCCGTCAACCCCAGAATGGTCGGATAAAAGTCGAGGCCGTTCACTAATACATCCGATTGCACGCCAGCGGAAATACCAGGCCCCGCGATCAGCATTGGCACGCGAGTGCCCCCCTCTTTCGCGGACGATTTACCTTTATCCAAAGGGGTATTGTCGGTGTATCCTTTCACACCGCCGTTATCAGAGGCAAAGATAACATAAGTGTTTTCACTCAGCATGTGCCCCGGCCAGCGTGGGTCTTCCGTCGTTTCTAAATACTTCAAGATCTGCCCTACATAATAATCAAGCGACTCCACCATCGCCCCGTAGAAGGGATTTTTCTGCCCCTGCATGCTCTTGTCATTCTTGAGCGTCGGCTCTACTCCCATACGCTCCGCATACTTCTTCAGCAAAGCCTCGTTACGCGTTACGATCGGTGAGTGCACCAGCCATGTGCAGTAGTAGAGAAAGAAAGGATCCTCCTTATTCTCACGGATAAACGTGAGCGCATCTTCATTATTCTGGTGGTAAGGAAAACCATTCGCGTCCAAGCGATAGGGGTCATTCTCTGCCGTGGTAGCAAACCCTTTCAGTCGATTATCTAGGCCACGCGCGCTGTGCGCACCTCGACTAGAGCGAGTGTAGTCGAAACCAACATCCTTGGGCTGCGGGAAGGCACTGTGATCGATCGCGATGTGCCACTTGCCCGCATGTCCAGTGGTATAACCGTTCGCCTTGAGCGCCCGAGCGAGTGTAAAGGTATCCTCCGGCATACGACCGCTATACCATGGGTCCATCATCCGCGATCGACTACTCCGTGCAGACGGCGGCTTGCCACCGACCACGTGGGTCTTCTGCGCGCGAGCCGGATGATTCCCGCTCATGATCGCGCAGCGCGTAGGCGCACAAGTGGGCGCGGGCGAATACGCCTGCCAAAACATCACACCCTTCTCGGCAAAGGCATCCAGATACGGCGAGTCATATGGCGAAGGCTCATCCACATCATAGCACTTCAGATCTTGCCAGCCTAGGTCGTCGGCTAGAATGATGACTACGTTGGGCTTGGGCGCGGCATACAGCACCGAAGCCGAGAGCACGAGTGCACACAGGCATTGTTTTAGAAGATTCATTGTTTTTTTTGGGGGGGGTGTGCTGCTCTATGATGAATAGCGCAGCGATTTCTCTTTCTTAGATGTTTTAGCCAAGCGAGCGGTCTCTTTCTATAAGTGGGATCTTCAAAATGATGCTACTGCTTAAAGATGATAATCTGATCAATCGCTCCGTATTCCGAACCGTTGGCGATCGAACCAATCTCGATCAACGCTCCCGGTTTCAACGACACGCCTTGAATTTCTCGAATAGCCAGCGAGGCCGCATCGATCCGAGTGGTGCCTTGTAGAGAATTGGCAATCCATGAGTCGTGCGTCTGACCATCCACGCGCAGTGCATACGAACTCTGCCCATCGGACTCATCAAAATAATACACTGCGATGGTGTAAACGCCCGCTTCGCCAGTAAATTCCTGAGACGCAATACCGCTCCCCGTCGTTGCAATACACTGCCCCCCCTCCGCGGACGAGCTCTCACCGACTTGATAACCCTTCAATTGCATCGCTTCGGCCTGATAACTGATGCCCTCCGACCTTCTTGGATTTCCTGTGAGATGTTTGTTCGTCTCTAGAACATACACGGGGCCGCGTGTGATAAACTGGGTTTTGAGATCTGTAGTGGCAGCACCACTACCACCTGATACGGTGACGGTATTGTTCCCCTTTTTGAAAATGAAAGACTGGGCATTTGCTGGTAAGGTGTGCTTCAAGTTCCAGTTGCTATCATAGACCTTCACGCTGTCGCCTCCTTCAAATTTCATGTATTCGCCGGGTTGAACCACCCCAGTGACCGCAAGCCCGCCGCCATCGTTCAAGCGAACCAAGGGATCCTGCAGCGCCTCGGAGCTTTCCTCAATACGGATCACCACTTGCGGTTCCTGTGCGTCATAGGGATTGAGTAGCTCCATGGTCGTGCCCGCTTTAATCTGCTGGTAGCGCGGCACTGACCCCCATTCTTGGTCGATGTGAATGAGCGGATCTTCCCCTGAGGTCCGCCCCATGACTCGGTGAGGCGTATAGATGTAGTCACCCGCAACATTTTGACTAAGCACCAGAGTATCCTCTCCTTCATAGTGACTACTGCCTCGGCGTTTCTTCATTTGAGTCTTAATGTATTCGACATCGGCATCATCATACACCGGTGCCAGCACGACCCAATCTTTGTAGAGCGCAAGCGCCTCATCCATGAAACCATACTCCTCGAGGATATTCATCGTCAGAATGCCGCCACTGCGCCCCCCAGTAAAATTCGGTCTGCGACCGCCAAGCAAAATTCGATCCGCGATATCAAAATGCATATCCAACATATTCGGGGCAAAATTGCGCTGCGCCTTCTCGGCGCCTCTCCCCATGTTGTGAAGGCGAGGTCCGATCCGAATCCCCCAATACCCTGTGGCTTTTCGAGCCTGTTCGGCGATACTGAACTCCCGCTCAAAATTGGCCTTCATGGCTCCGCCGACAACACTTCCTGTGACGGGTTGATCGACTCGACTGTAAAGGTAGTCGGTGTAATTGCGGAGATACCAGGGTGCTTCCTTTTTATGGCCGGTGCCGTCAAAATGCAGATGCCCGACGTTCATTTCATTCAGGAAGTCCCCATAGGGATTGAGTATTTCCTCTGCTAGACTGTTCGGCTGACCAAAGTCGTCCGCATGATGAAAGAAGCTATACGAATCCAGCACGCCCACGATCTCATCACCAGCTTTGTGCGCATGCGGAGACGTTCCAGCATATCCGCGTTCACAGCCTGAAAGCGTCCAGACCCCACTGCTCGCATCAATCGTGATTGTCTCGGTATGGACGATCTCGATCCCAATGCGGACAAACCCCTTTTCCTGTTCCCAAACATAGTCCGGACCCGGTTGAAACAGGATGGTTGTGGCACTGGTATCAATATCCTCGATCAACTTCCCAGAGCCCCAACTCAGGAAGCGAGTCTCACAATGGGACTCCGAAAAGTAGCGCTCGTTATTGCGCCCCAAGTGTGGGACGAGACTTTTCAGTTGTAAGTGCGCACCATGCTTCGCCAGATAATTGGAATACTTCAGCAGAGATGCTTTGCCTTCAGGGAAGGCTTTTCCCTGCACGCTTTCGTTGGTCATGTCGAAAATATGGTATTCGCCGCGCCAATGAGTCGAAAACATATAGACTCGGCTGGCTCCAAGAGGAATGACCAATCGCTCCGTCATCTCATAGAGTTCTTCCTCACTCTCAGGCGCAAGGCAGACATTCACCATCGTCTCAAACTTCTCCACCCAGCGCTGCACCCAAGCCAATACATCTGCCTCAGACCACCGCGGTTGTCCCGCAGGGCGCACCATGTGCCCCGCGTTGCTCTGCACCGACCAGATTTCAGCTAACACCGCATCCCTAGCACTCCCTTCGAGGGTGCCATCGTAGAGAACGACACTGCCATGGGTTCCGTTCGGACGTGGCCACGCCCAGAGGTAGGGCCAGTTTAACTGGGTGTCGTTTCTGCGCCGATCCCCAGCATTGGTCGTCATATAATCATTGAGCGTATACGCAGCGACATCGGTCGTATTGAGCGATAAACTCAAACTGTAATCGTGACCGTTTCCGATGCCCTGAGCGTTTAGCAAATGAATCGCCAAATGATTCGGATAGGGCTCGATTTGAAAGGTAAAACTCGGCGACCCGCTGGGGGCTGAAACCTTGATCGCATTCCCCTTAGTCTCGATCTGACTGAGAGCCACCTCTTTGCCAGCAGCATCACGCAGTGTAAAGGCTCCCGAAGCACCAGGCAACATTACCTCCTGATCGCCTAGCACCAGTTTTTCTGGTCGAGCCGAACGATCGAATTGAAGCTCTGACATAGCGAAGAGCAGCCCTGGTAAAACTAGCAGCAGAAGATAACAAATCGTATTCATTTCAATCGGAGGAAGGTAGCATTAGTCTGTAACAAAGCCATCAACATCGACCGTCACGATTGCTTCACGCGCATCGCCGAAGCGTGTGCTCAGCGTCACGTTGTCAAACTGCACATTTTTAGCATGCCGAATATACGCCCCCCATGCTGGAAGCACCCCGAAGAAAAATTGCTCGGGATAGCGCTCAATGTCTTCGGCCACCACGCCTTTGGCATCGGCAGCAGTGCCATGCCCAGGATAGGAAATTTCAATATTCTCCAACACAACATTTTCGATGTAATGCCCAGGAATGCCTGTAATCATAATTGGCCCGGACTTGGCCTTCTCCTTATCAGTCACACCCGGAGTCGTATCCACTTTAAGCTTCTTGTAGTGCGCAGTGGCAGCTTTTTCGCGATCTTCGATCGTGACTGTCGCCACCACATCACTGATCCGGATGTTTTTGAGTGTCCCGACACTGCCCCTGCGCGGCTTGGCAGCGCCAGGCTGCTTCACCCCAGTAAACGAATTTTTGTCAAAAATACTCCCACGGTTGCCGAGCCGAATAAAGATCGGGCAACCGACCTCCTCCATCACGATGCGTGAGATCGATATATTTTCCAATCGGCCACCGTCAACAGACTGCAGTTTAATGGCTCCCATCGGGCAGTCGTAGAAATAGCAATTACTGATAGCGACATCGATAAAACCACCATAAGAGGACGTGCCAAATTTAACGGCAGCTGTATTACTGCTGACGATACAATCGCGCACCACGATGTTACGGCAGGGATTCAAAGAACTCTTGAGGCAAATCCCGTCATCCCCCGCTTCAATATCGCAGTTCTCAATCAACACATCCTCGCAACCATCGAGATCCATGGCATCATTGTTGTAGTGGTTGTTCCGCATCCGAATCTTCACCCCAGTGAAATGCACGTCCTGGCAATCCACGAGGTGAATGCCCCAAAACGCTGGATTCTTGTATGTGAGCCCCGAGAAAGTCAGCTGCTTGCAGTTTTCGAAACGGATCAAGCGCGGACGGTTGTCTTTGCCACGGGTTTTCGGAAAAAACTCTGGAGTGCCCCGGCCATTAATCACGCCAAGACCTTCAAGCCGTATATTCGTCGCATCCGCCGCATAAAGCAGGCATTGCGATTGCCCCTCACGAGCAGGCCGCATGTGCTCGGTGGGATAGTCCTGCTGCCTTTGGCTACCCCACAGCTCAGCACCATAATCAAGTGACAGCGTGACGTTGCTTTTAAGCTCAATAGTGCCCGTCACATACTGTCCCGCTGGCATCCGAACCATGCCGCCACCTGCTTCAGTGCAAGCGTCAATGGCGCTCTGAAGCGCAACGGTATTCAGCGTCGTGCCATCTCCGACGGCTCCAAACTCTCGAACATCAAATAGTGGGCGAGTCGCCTCAGTAGCGCTCACAGACAACACAGAGAGATAAGTGGCAAGATATAGGGCGATGAGGTATTTCATGGAATCAAAGCAAAACTATACCAAAACTAGCGAATATGCGTAATCACGCATATTCGCTATAACAAAGCATTCAACCCCGCTCACGTCACTGAGCCCCAGCCGTAGCGCGAGTCTTTAGACCGCAGCACAGATCCCAAGCACCGAGCCAAAGTGTAGCGGAGCCAGGAACTGGTTTCGACCACCGCCCCAAGCACCAAAGCCGTAGCGCGAGTCTTTAGACCGCAGCACAGAACCCCAGCACCGAGCCAAAGCGTAGCGGATCCAGGAACTGGTTTCGGCCACCGAGCCAAAGCACCAAAGCCGTAGCGCGAGTCTTTAGACCGCAGCACAGAACCCCAGCGCCGACCCCAAGCGTAGCGGACCCAGGAACTGGTTTCGGCCCGTTGCATCTGCGAAGTCTCACGCCCGCTACGCTCAAGGCACAAAGGCACAAAGCCCAGACAACTGCTTTCAGGATTCCCTTCGTAGGGGCTTTCCTTGGGAAGACCGCACCGTGCAATGGGCTCCAAGAAAACCATAAATAAATAAGTAAAAAGCCCCTCCGAATCCTCTGGCTTTGTGCGCTTCGTGACTCCGTGAGACACCTAATTCGTTTTTCCCAAAGCCGTGACACAGACATTGCTGCCATCGCGTGAGACATCGTCTTTTACGCGACGCCATCTACGGCAGACCTCCGTCCTGTCTGTCCACCGATCCAAAGCCTCCGAGCACAAGCCTCCAAGCCCCAGCCGTAGCGCGAAGATTCATCGAACGTCTCGTTCGCACTAACACTTCCCACTCGCACTTCAAAGCCGCGTGGAGCGTAGACGCGTGAGACGAAGTCTTATACGCGCGCTGACAACAACCCTCTGAGCCCTATTAAAATAGGGGGTTTCAGACAGCCACCCTATTGAAATAAGGGGTTTGAATCCCACGTAAGCGATGCGTAAAACACGTAGCCCCGAAATGAGCATTAGACCCTATCGTCTGTGCCATTTATACCCCCTGCAAAATATCCGTTAGTCAGAGTTTTTAGAATTCAGCTCAAACCTCCTATTTTAAGCTATTCATCCCCCAAAACGTTCAATGCCAAGCGGCAACGCATTCGCCCACCAAAAAGTTCTTAAAATATCTTGCACCAACGAGTTATTCATCATCCTATCCACCGAACAAAACCTGTAGCAAAAGATTAGCTACAAGGACTTATAATACTGATATACAGAAGAAATGAAAAAGTGAAATTTGCCCGCGAAGTGGCGCGAAGAAGACGCGAAGTATGAATCAGAGCCCTTCGCGATTCCTTGGCGAATCTTAGCGGGCAGGAAAAAGGTGATTGAATGAATCCACATTCTAACCACTCTGAACGAATCTAAAAATTCCCACTGAAATGAACCTCAACCACTCCGAAGCGCCGAGCCTGATGGCACCGCCCTCTGGTATATCCAGACGGCGCACTCAATAGATTTCGCTTCCGCTCATCTATCGAGTGGCCTCCACGATCTACGAAAGAAAAATGAATTTACCCCAAGATTGGATCTGCTATCAAAAAACCAACGACGATAAGTATTGGGATGCTGTAGATCACGTGATGGACTTGACCAGTAGTAATCCCGAGGCGCTATGGAATTTCATAAAAGAAACACTAAACTCCCCCGACTGTGATGACACGGTCATTTCAAACTTAGCCGCCGGCCCCCTCGAAGATCTGATGAACAGAAAAGGAAAGCAATTTATTGATCGAGTGGTCGTAGAAGCGAGGCAGTCCGTAAAATTTAATAATCTGCTAGGAGGTGTCTGGGAGAGCGGCATTGATCCAGAGGTCTGGCAGAAAATCGAGAGCATTAGGAGAAAAGTATGGTAGATCCAGTCGGAGTGAGACAATAGATTTCGCTGGCGCTCATCTATGCTCATCCTCTACGTTCAGCAAAATGAAATGAAAATAATAATCCCAATTTTAACCTCACTGATACCGATGTTTACGGCAACAGGTTCGGTTTTTTATGCAGACCTTACAAATATCGCTTATAATGGAACTGCGACAGGGGACATCGTATACGAAGGCTCTCCAGATAGTCTAGTTGAAGGGAATGATGGAGGTGTTAATTGGGGCGGTCTCGGTAATGGTTTCTTTGACCTTACATTCTCACTCTCCGATATAAGTGGGCCAGAGATTTTTGTCTACGAAGCACAATCAGGACTCCCTGAATTGGACTTTCGAGTTCTCGTCGCGGATAACACAAGTGCGTTTAGCAACGAAGATTTTGATGATATTACGTCATCCTTAAGCAGCTCCTATCAAACAGTAAACGATGCAGCTTTTGATTCTAACTATATTTATTCATTCGATATAAGTAGCGTCGGGTATGAGGTTCAAAGAATAAGAATTCTCGGGACTGCTCTAAGCGCTCCCGGAGGAACGATAAGTGAAGGCAATGGGTTCGAGTTAGACGCTATTGCACTCGTGAACGATGCTAGCTCGGTCGTTCCAGAGCCAAGCTATTTCGTTCTATGTATTGGCGTTGGTGCATTTGTCGCTTTATCTAGGAAACGAAAGGGCTGAACCAGTCGATCGTATCAATTCCGTTACGGCTCCGCCTCCACTCCATCGATACATCTCCACGTTAGACGAAATAGAATGAAACTAGTCACCATCATAATTACATCACTCGTATTTTCGCTTAGCTGTTTAGCAGGAACGAAAGAACAACTAGCTGACGAATACATCAGCCTTATCAAAATAAGAGAGATTTACGAAGCGTCTCACAGCAGTTGGCTTTCAACATACAAGCAACAGACTGATACGATGCTAAAACAGGTTAAAGAAAACGTGCCTGACCTACCCAATGAGATTTCAGACAAGATGCTAGCATCTATGAACCGCTTCATGGAGAGAGCATCGAACTCATGGACCGTAGATGGGACGATGAAGGTTTATCAGGCACACTTAGTTGAATACTTTACCGAGAGTGAATTAAAAGAGCTAGTTGATTTCACAAAAAGCGACATCGGAAAGAAAAGCACTAAATCCTCGCAAATTGCCGTTCCATTGATGCAAAAATATATCGGCGAAGCCTCTTCTAGCTCTCTGGAAAAGGAATATAATAACTTCCTCAAAGAAATCAGAGCCATCATGAAGGACTATATCGAAAGCCTAGATAAGTCTAACCAATCGCAGTGAGCAATGTCGCTATCGCGCCATCGCTCATACTCCACGATAGGTAAAAAACATAATGACCATTATTGCAGCATTGATCGCGATTGCGGGAAACCTACTTACTTTGTTCGGCCTGATTGTGCTGCTGATCAAAGTGTTTAAGAAAAGCATCCTTTGGTTGATCGCATGTTTTCTGCTACCACCATTTGGGATTATCGCATTCAGCATATTGAATATTAAAGAAGTGTGGAAGCCTTGGGCTTACATTTTGTTAGGTCTAATCATTACCGCATTGGGACTTCAACTCTCTCCAAAATTAAGAGAGCATTTGGAAGAAAATTACAGTAGAGAAAAAAGGGGTCATGTCATTACCTTTGTGGTTGACTAGATCGATCCCCTCAGCTCAACTGAACAACCATGCCACGTAGCCTTCGAATTGAAAAGGAGAACGGAGTTTACCACATCATTAACCGTGGCAATTACCGGCAGGATTTATTCATCAACGAAGGTGCGCACGCGGCTTTTGAGAAATGCTTATTCGAGGCCTGCGAAAAATGCGAATGGGTGCTTGAAGGCTTTTGCGTGATGACCAATCACTTCCACCTAGTGGTTCGCACGCCCAAGGGGAATTTGATCTATGGGATGAAGTGGTTGCAATCGACCTTTGCCAATCGATACCACAAATACAGGAAGATCCACGGCAAGCGATTTCAAGGGCGCTATAAGAGCTTAATCGTCGAAGAGGACAGCCACTTAGGGGCACTGCTCCACTATGTGCATTTAAACCCAGTGCGAGCGAACATGGTGAGTGTCGATCAACTCAAAGACTACCGATGGTCGAGTGTCTGGTATCTGTTCAACAAACGAAAGCGGCCCAGCTTCCTAGACTGCTCGGGAGCCCTGAAGGCGGCAGGCGCTCTAGCCGACACGCCTAAAGGCAGAAATCAATACCTGAGCTACCTAAAGTGGTTGTCAGAGGAGGATGCCGCCCAAAAGGAAATGGCTTTTGAAAAAATGTGCCGAGGCTGGGCGCTCGGGACTAAGGACTTCAAGAAGGCTCTACTTGAAGAACTCAAGGAGGACGATGAGTCAGTCGATCAGCCCGAGGAAGTCCCCAGATACGATGGTGAGCGCCTACGTAAAGCAAACGAGCTGAGATGGGAGATGCTTCTAGACAAAGGTCTCTCTGCGCTCGGAAAAGATACGACATCAATCGATGGAGATCTCAAATCGGCGGACTGGAAAGTCACTCTGGCATGCCTACTCAAGCTTAAATCAAGCGCGACCAACGTCTGGATCACCCACCAGCTGAACATGGGCACCTCGGACGCAGTCAGTCGATATGTTTCAGAATTCAGGACATCAGGCGGAGACCAGCAAATGTCCTTCAAAGAACTGACCACAAAGGTAATGACATGACCCCTTTTATCATGCTTTATCATGTGACCCCTTTTATCATGTTCGATTATCCGAGAACCACTTGAATGATTGACCCGCTAGGCTCGCATCGACTACTCTTCCCGTTCGTCAAAAATGAAAATTAAAACAACACTTGGAATTTGCTCTATTGCGTCTCGAATCCCCGGGCTACTTTCATGTTACCTAGTCCTCATATTCGGCGTGTCGCTGATTGGCGGGGTCATGGGAAGAGAAGGGCCTTTGAACGTTCTGACTTTCTCGGTTCAAACCAATACGATGATCGGAGTCATTATCAGCTTACTGGGATTAACCACCACTGTATTCCTCTCATGGCTTTTCATGATTCAAATCCCATATTTGTGCATAAAGAAAAGAGGAATCTGAACCAAAACCGATAGGAAATCTGAAACGAACCAGTCACTAGACTCAATGGCGCTATCGCGCCATCGAGTCAGTTCTACGTCCACTCCCCACTGCCCTGCCATTTACAGCGAATCGCGCTCTGCGGAAAAGACATCGCCAACTGGCTCGGCAGGCAGTGTTTGCTGCCAAGCTTCAAGCGTTCCGATCAACTGTGCCACACTTTCTGGTTGCTGGCTGCTGAGGTCCGTTTGTTCATATGGGTCGTTGGCCAGATCATATAACTCGACATAGCTGAGATCTTTATTGGCGACCAATTTCCAGTTTTGATCCACCACCGCATAGGACACCCAATGCTCTGGTTTGTATTCCTTCGCGGGCCAAGGAGAATCATATTTCCAAAAGAGCGGCTTTTCGCGGGTTGGCGATGGTTGTCCCTTCAGCACAGCGACTTGGCTCAGGCCATCGGGTTGGTAATCCGCTGGCAATTCCACCGCTGCAATTTCAAGGAAAGTTGGAAGTAGATCGACAGCAGAAATCAGCGACACATCGTCAATTGCTCCCGCTGCCACCTGCCCCGGCCAACGGACAATGAAAGGCACGTTAATACCACCTTCGAACAGCGAAGCTTTGTAGCCTTTACGTCCATCAGTAATACCTTTGGATCCACCAAGGTCAAACCCAGCACCTGTCGCAGAATCATATATCACTTGCGGATCTTTCTGTGACGAAGCGCGCGCGGGGCCATTGTCGGAGCTAAACACCACGAGTGTGTTATCGCTAATTCCAAGTCGATCCAATGCATCCAGCACCTGTCCAATCCGGTCATCTGCATGCGAGAGTATCGATGCATAGATATTGTCAGCATTCTCCAACTCGGGAAAGCGCCAACGATATTTCGGCACAGTATGATGCGGTGTATGCGGCTCGTGAATCCAAAGATTGATAAAGAACGGCTTATCCTCTGCTTGCGCCTGCTCGATAAAAGCCACAACGCGGTCTGCATCCTTATACCATGGCATCTGTTCGCCAGAGCAATTAAACGCACCATACGCATCGTAACCATACTCCCCAGGCACGGGCGAATCCGGTATCATATTATTTGCCAAGTGCCACTTACCGAAGTGCGCGGTGGTATAGCCGCCCTCTTGAAGCATGCGCGGGAGAAACGGCGCATCCAGCGCGAGCCAATCCGGCATATTACGGCGCTCATTACTCTCGACCGTGGCAAAGTGACCGTCGATATTGTGGCGCGCGGGAAACTGACCAGTCACCACGGCGGCGCGGCTGGGCGAGCAGACGCCACTCGCGACCGTGAAGCGCTGAAAGTCGGTGCCCTCCGCGGCAAGGCGGTCGATATTCGGCGTCTTAACGTAAGGATGCCCATGGCAGCTCAAATCGCCCCAACCCCAGTCGTCGGCGAAGATAAACAAAATATTCGGGCGCTCTGCAGCCTGAACTGCCGCAGCGCATAACAGCGTCATCACTAACATCAATTTTTTCATCATCATTCTATCTCATTCTAATTCATCTGAGTCGAATACTCAGTTGCAATTCATCACCTTTTACCATCGTCACCGCGCGATAGCGGTTGCCATAAGTGGACTTGCTGACCGCCTCAGGCCTGCTTGTGGTCAGGTCGACCAGATCGCTTGGAAACTTAAGCTCAAATGTATTATCGCGCTCTGCTTTCAAGGTTAGTTCAATGGTTTTCGCATCCATATTCCAACGCACAGAGGTGCGTGCGCCGGTGCGGGTGAGCATATAATTGAACTCACCACTCGGCCATGCGGCTGGCAACGCGGGTAAAATGCGCAGCATATCAGATGTGGAGCCGCACAGCATTTCCATCACAGCCGACGGAATACCGAAGTTGGCATCCATCTGAAACGGCGAGGTGCGCCCATAGACATGTGTCGTCGTCACCCCCATCTTACGCCAGTCATTGTGATAGGTGAATAGATTCTGCCCGAGGCAGCAGCGTGACAGAATATTCAACGCTTCCAGTGCGCGCTCACCGTCGCCTAGCCGCGCATAGACATTTGCCATGTGTGCCAGTGACCATCCCGTCTGAGAAGACAGGCCAATGACTAGGCGCTTCTCAATCGCCACTCGGCAGGCTTCATAAATTTCCGGATTCGATTCTGCCGTCACTTCCTGGCCTGGGAAGAGCGGATAGATGTGCGATTGATGGCGATGCTCATAGTTATCTTCGAAGTCGGGATGCATCCATTCACGGATAGCGCCGTCTTCATTGACCTGATACTCGGGCATTGTCGCCAGCAACTGTTTCCAACGCTGCACGCCCGCTTCTTCTATTCCCAACTGCTCACAGGCTTGAATCAAATTGTGAAACACCTGCTTGGACACCGCGATCGCGATGGTCGAATTCATCTGAACCTTAACGCGCTCCTTCATATTGCTCGGCACGTTTTCCGGTGATTGTGATGGGAAGAACATGTTTTTCCCGTCCTCTCCGATCACAATGTAATCCTCATAAAACAAGGCGACCTCTTTCATAAAAGGCACCGCGCGGGTTTCTAGAAATGCCTCATCACCTGTAAAGAGGTAATAGTCATAGTAGAACGAGGCCAGCCAACCTGCAGCATCCGTCCAATGAATCACATGCGGGGACGTATGACGCATCACGCCAGACTCAGGTGACATAAACGGTGGAATAAAAATCCCCCGACAGCCAAACAGCTGTTGAGCGTTATAGCGGAACTCATCCAAATGGCTGTCAAAATAGTCAAAGAACCCCATCATCGATTCCTGTAGGTCTCCCGGCAGCGCCTGCCAGTAGTTCATCTGAAGATTCTCGTTATTACCGAGAAAGCCTGACCACGGTGGCTGATAGTCGCCATTCCAAATCCCCTGTAAATTCGCGGGATTCCCTCCGGCACGCGTGCTGGAAATCAAAAGATAGCGCCCATAATCGACTAAGCGTTGCACGAGCTCCGGAGAAGCGGGGTTCTGATACGCGTCCAATAACAAATACTCGTTCGGCGTATCACTGGTGCCCGTCGGGTTGATATTCACACTCACAGTGTTGAATCTATCGCGATGCAGCGGAGCATGGCGGGCAAACAAGGTAGCGTAATCCCCCTCTAGAGCGGCCAACTGTTTTTTCAAACGCGGAACCGCCGTGGCGGCCGCTTCGCTCGCAAAAAATCCAACCATCAAAAGCACTTCATCCGCGTCCTCAAAACGAATGGTCTCACGGTCAGCGCTTAACACTCCGTTGTGGTTGAGCACTCGAACCACTCCACCGAACTCCCCGCCATCGGAGCCGTCCGCACAAAATTCAATGAAATCTCCATCCACGACGGTTTTATGCGAAAACCCTGCGTCAAAATAACTTCCGTCCTTCTTAATCGAATCCTTCAGGTCGTGAATATCCAGCGTTACACTGCCACTGACTGCTCCCGCTTTGTCAGCGGTGAGCGCCATCACAGACACGTCATCGGGAATCGAAACAAACAGTTTCCTAGAAAAGCGGGTATCACCATCTCGCCATTTGACTACGACTTCACCGGTTTCAAAATCCAAAGTGCGGAGATAGTCCTCAAACATCTGATCGGTATCCGAGGTAACGAGCATATCAAAGGCAGGATGGTAACGTGCATTGGTTCCTTTAAACCCCATCCCTCTCATTTTTTGCGAATAGTGCCCGTTGGCTTCGACATATTTGCCCGCCAGCATCAGCTCACGCACGATCTCGAGGTCACCGGACATATCGGGAACGTCCGCAATGCGTCCGCCATACCAGAGCTCGTTGTGGTTAAACAAGACGCGCTCTGCATTGACCGCCCCATACACCAGCGCTCCCACCTCTCCATTCCCGGAAGGTAGGCCCTCGCGCCACTGCTCAGACGGTTGCATCATGGTCATCCCCCGCCATCCGGCGGACTCAGCTCCCTGTGCCACGAGCGCTGCTCCGCAGGCGACCAGTAATATACATTTCTTAATAATCATTGAGCTCATTGGTGCTTTAACCTATTTTCAGGAGTTAGAAGTTAGGAGAGAGAAGTTAGTCTTTGGTAATAAAATGCTTACAAACGATTGTAGCGCAGCGCATCCATGGCATCGATCACGCAGTCGCGCATCGCGGTATCTCCGCCTTTTTCAACTTTACGATAGCCCACAGAGACAGGACGCTTAAAGAGGACGTTCATCATCTCTTTGCCCGGCGTCGCCATGGCGTTGACCCTGGGACCTGCTGGATCACTTTTCAAAGGCTCCAGAGCATGCGCTGTAGAGCCCACCACTAGCAGTGCAATCAAGGAGGGAATTAGCAGGGCTCTCATCGTTTCTAGGGAATAAGCTAGAGTCTCACTTCCCACTCTTCCAAAGCTTGATCGTGTCGATATCATTCTTAGAGTCCTTACCATCGATACTGGAGCCTATTTCGACATAATCCGTCAACTGGGCTAGCAGGCGCTCGGCAAGTTCGGGGTGCGATTCGTAGAGGTTTATGGTTTCGCCTGGGTCCGATTCGAGATCGTAAAGCTGGGCTTTCGGCAGTCCCTCAGCCTTCGCTTGCTTCTCGTTAGGACCGCTCCACCCCCCCGAACCATAGCCTAGAATCAACTTATACTTCCCTTCGCGGTAGGCGAAGTGACCGCTCACACTGTGTTGAATAATGCCCTTACGTGAGTAGTCGGTAGCCTCTCCCATGAAGACCGGAAGGATACTTTCACTATCTTCAGCGGCATTTTCTGGCAGTTCCTGCCCCATCAGTTCCGCACAGGTTGCCAGTAAATCGATCTGACACGTGATCTCGTCGGACATACTGCCTGCATTAATGACTTTCGGCCATTTAACAAGGAATGGCACACGCAGACCGCCCTCCCAAATGTCCGACTTGGAGCCACGATATTGCGCACTTGCGAAGTGTCCTTGGCTTTCAAGATTCTTAAAGTCAGCGCGCTTTGAGCAGCCGTTGTCACTGGTGACGATGAGGATGGTATTTTCCGAAATGCCACGGTCATTCAATGCTTTGACGACTTGGCCGACCACGTCGTCGGTCTGCATGACGAAGTCGCCGTATCGCCCTAGCCCACTTTTGCCCTGCCATTTTGACGACGGAACGATCGGAGTGTGGGGAGAAGGCAACGGCATATAGATAAAGAAGGGCTTCGTATCTTTATATTCGGTAATGTATTGAACAGCCTCAGCAGTCAGCTTGTCCAACACGTCAATTGCTTCAAAATCTTCACTGGCAGGCCCGTCTCTGTGAAAAGCTTTGGCGTGCGTGCCTTCGGCAATCCAGTTGCGGTCACGGATCCAGACATAAGGAGGAAAGTCAAGGGAGGCAGAGATACCATACCAAGAATCAAACCCCAGATCGACAGGGCCCCCTTCAATCGTGCCCTGCCAATCAATGTTGGATAGTTCAGCCGGAGGAAAGGCGCCCTTGCCCTTCTTCTCTTTTAATCCGCCCTTGGCTTTGGCTTTTTTGCCATCGATGGTGGCGATGCCAAGGCCCAAGTGCCACTTGCCAATCATCGCAGTGGTGTAGCCGTTTGCCTTCAAAAAACTTGGCACCGTCACGCGGTCGATCGGGATCAAGGGCAGACCATAGCCATCGAGCACACCACTTTGACGCGTAGTCCGCCAGTTGTAGCGTCCAGTTAGTATACTGTAGCGCGTTGGCGTGCAAACCGAAGAGCTGGTATGCGCATCCGTAAAAATCATGCCCTGCGCGGCCACTTGATCCATGTGCGGGGTCTTAATCTTGCCGCGCTCGGGATTCAGGCACTGCACATCTCCGTAACCAAGGTCATCGGCAAGGATGTAGATAATATTGGGCTTCGACAAGCTCACCACAGGTGGCTGGTCAGCCGCATTTGCCGCCGAGCATAGCGCGGCAAGGAGAAGCATCGATAGTGTGCGAGATATATTCATATAAGGAAAACTAGGGTTTATCATCATCTGGGAGCACCAATGGAAACTCCATCAATCATCCAACGAATATAGCACGATCGCCGACACCTGCATACCGCGTATAAACGCGATATGCAGGCATATGTTTGCCCTTTAGATGACTAAAGTCGGCGCAGCTTGACAGATGCCTGGGCGAGGTAAATCTCGCTAGGATCCAATCGAAGTGTATGTGAGAAAAACTGCCCCAGATGAGCCAGCCCATCAATTGAATGGAATCAGCCTCACTTCTTTCACTTGCACGGGCTTCCAATCCTTATGGCCAACAGGCTGGATTACCAGCTCCGCTCGTTCGGCGTTCGGGAAGGTAACTTCGCCGACTTTGATTCGTTGAAAGCTCTCCACGTTGCCGGTAACTGGCAGCACAGAATAGAGATGTTTACCCTTACCGAACGTCATGACGACCATGGAATCGATTTCCGTCGCTGAGCCCAGCAACTCGACGGAGTAGCGCCCTGGGCTGTCCAATTCGAGCGGCCAGCGGACTTTGGTTCCCTTGTCACTCCAGTTCACAATCGTGGCCTCCGCACCTTCTCCTTGCACGATTGCGGTGCCATCAATCTTTGCATCGGAAGGATGAAACACCATGGTGCCAGGAATGACCTGCGCCCCTTCTCCCTTTAGAGCGGAACCATACTGAATCCCTGTGACTGGGCTTTCCAGTGTGAGTTTAACGACAGTGACATAAGGGTCGCGATCCTCTTTCGGAATCGTAATCTTAAGGCTTCCTTGCTGCGCGTTCTGTGTAAACGGAATGGCTTTACCCTGAAGCGTTGTCACCGAGACCACGTTCTGCGGGAGGCTATTCAACTCGATACCCCCGTCGTCCACGTCAAAGAGGTGCAGATAGACATGTTCCCCCCGATAAGTGGAACCGCCCCAATCTCCATTGATCCATGGGCCACCTCGTGTGCCATAGAGTGCTTCCTTATTGTTAGCCGTCCATGGGGCGATGCCTTCCAATATCGCCCGTTCCTCAGGTCGTAGTGTTCCATCTGGTAAGGGAGCAATATTGAGCAACATGTTTCCGTCGCCAGTGATACAGGATGAGAGCAATCGGATCGTTTCTTTCAACGAACGAGTCACCCCGTCTGGACGATAGGACCAGCCCCCGTGATCGACCGTCGGCGAGAGGATCATGCAAGACTCCCAGGCACGTCCCGCTTGAAAGGATCCCATGCGATTTTCTGGCGTATCGTAGTCCCCGTCTTTCAGAGCGGTATAGTCTGCCGGAACATTTTTAAGTCCCCGAACCGCGCGATTATTAACCAGAAGGTTAGGATTATGGTGATACATCTTCTGATACAGCTGCTCAATGGTGTATTGATCCCATTGCCCGAATGCATGGTCAAACCAGAGGATATCGACTGGTCCGTAATCTTGAAGCAGTTCTTCCACCTGGTTTTCGTAGTAGGCATTGTAGGCGAGGTTATCGCCTTGCAGGTAATCTGGATGCGTCCAGTCCCGAGTGGAGTAATACCAGCCGACTTTCAGTCCATGTTTCTGTGCGGCATCCCTGACCATTTTGACAATGTCCTGCTGATACGGCGTATCGGAGATGGAATAGTGCTCCGGAAATTCACCTCCTACGGGGAAGTGCTTCTCCTGCGTATCCCACAAGCTGAATCCGTCGTGATGTTTCGTCACAAACACCGAATACGTCATGCCCGCCTGCTCGGCTAAAGCCATGATTTCATCCGCATCAAAATTAACAGGATTAAAATCACGATAGAGATTCATATACTCGTCGCGCGGCACCTTCTGGTGGGCCTTGCCCCCTTCAATGCGATCCTGCATGCCCCAACTGATTTCCTCACCGCTCAGCGAAGCTGGTCCCCAATGAATAAATAAGCCGAACTTCGCATCTCTGAACCATTGAATCCGTGCCTCGCGTTCTGCGGGTGTCTCCGTCAATTGAGGCACCTGAACCTGACTGAGCGCTTGAACTGCAGGCGGCGCCTCTGAACCGCTATTGCCGTAAGTGAACGGCGTAAGTGCCAATGCCGCTGGAATAATAAAGCTGAATAATTTCTTCATGATTGGGTCTTCTAAATAGTTCTGTTGATTAGCTTATCGATATCACCAACTGCTGACCGGACGCCATCCGAAGAGGCACTTGCAGTGTGACCACCAGTCCCTCCCCATCCGTGGCCCAGGTGGCTGCCAAAGATTTGCCGGCGTAGCGGGCATCCGCCTGCTGCACATGGAGCCCATTCGGGGCTAACCTCACCTGATGCACCTGGAGCTCACCGTAGTTTACCTGTAGTTCGGCCTGCATCGTGGATGCATCCATCGTCTGGCTGTAGGTGCCCCAGCCTTCTGCAGCGGTGAACGGTGCCTTAAATTGTTCGGGATGGACTTTCGGTGCGAAACCGATCTCACCCTTCGGCCCGTGGTAGGTGAAGCCGCAGACGGCAAGGAAGATACCGTAGGATGCCATTGAGCGGGCATAGTGATCGGAGCACTCAATCTCGTTGTAAGGATTGCGCTTATGAGCCGCATAGCGATCGTGCACGGCCTTCATGATTGCCAAGCCCTTCTCAACCAATGGGCTATCCGGCGCCCCTTCGGCCACCATGTGCCAAGCGACTTGGTATTCGAAGCCGTTCATGCACTCATTGAAATAGCCGCCCGGACCAGTCCAAATGGTCGGGTTCTCGACGCTGCGCAGCGTATCGCCAGGAATGGCAGCTTTCGCGCCGCCCTTAGGCCAGGTCGTCATCAACAGACCGGCTTCGCCCTCCATCGCATACCAGCGGAAGGCCTCTTCAATTTCGCGATGCTGCAGGGCATAGCCGCCGGCATCGGGTGCGAAGTTGTATTTCCAAAGACTGTTGAGCGCCGAAACCGTTTCTTCTTTCGGAATGATGCGCCCGAGCCCTACTTGATGCATCCAAGCCTGCCCGAGCACCTGATCAATGTGGCAACCCTTATTGGTGTTAAAGCCCTTACCATCGACCCCGTCGGGCTTGTGAATGAAATATTCGCCATCATACAAATCGGTAACGATGCTTTCATAGCCACGGTCGAGGATGCTGCGGCATTGCGCAGCAAACGCGTTGTCTCCAACTTCCGTTGCCATCGCCTCGCCAGCGGCCAGCGCACCGAGATACATGCTACTGACCCAAGCAATCTTACCCGTCCATGCGGCATCCAATGTGTGCGGTTGCGAGCCAGTTAAGAGACCGTCCTCATCGGGATCCTTCGCCATCAAATATTCGATCGACTGTTTCACGCGCGGCCAGAGGCGTTGGAGAAAGGCGTCGTCGGGAGACATCTGATGCTCGCGATACACACGCAGAATCGTGCCCGCTTGACCATCGTCTGCGACCTTCTGCTGATGAATACCGCGGTAGCCGATGCCACCGTCGTCTTCATTAAAAGCTACTCCATAATCGACTTCTTCACGCAGACGACGCTCCAACTCGGGGAAGATGCGACTCATCGCTTGAGCGTAATGAAAGACGTGCGTGCACGTGCCTTCGCAGCAATCCACGCCTTCCCACGCCCAAGGGCGACCGTTGTCGAACCAGTGGAAGGTCTGCGTAGCGATACAATCCAGTGGGATGATGCTGCGATCGAGCAACCAGTGAGGCAATGTGCTATCATACCAAGTCTTATTCCAGAGCAGCGTGCCATCGATTAATGACGCACGATTTTGTGCGACATAGTCGGACACATCACCCGCTGATTCAAACCAAGGCAGATAGTGGCGATGGCCGAATAATTCGCCGACACCGACATTCGCCTTTTGATGGTATGGGAAATACCATGAGATCAGACAAGTGATCACCTTCGATTCACCGGGTTGCAGTTCAATGGAGGCACTCAGCCCACCGACGAGTAATTCGTCTAGTGACTTCGATACGGACGTTGCACCCGCATCATCGAGTTGCTCAAATAGTTGTTCCGGCTGCTCAAAGTGGCTCAATGTAGTGACTCCACCAATACGAACCCCCTCATCCGCCAAGATCGTCAAGGCACTGGATCCATAGCCATGCTCTTTGGTGAGCGCTTCGTCGCCGTTGATGGCGCTGAGGATAGAAGTGCAGCCCTTCCCCTGCTCCAATTGATTGCTGCGTTTGCCGAGCGAAACATCCTCGGTATAAGGACAAACCGCGTTCTGCAACCAGCCACCGAGGTCCACTTGCAATGCAGCGTCCGAACGATTCGTCACGGTGTAGCGCATGACGGTCACCGGCAGCGCAGAGTCTTTTGTGTTGAGAGGGATGAAGGGACTGAACGCCTCTAGCATTACCTTTGCAGGAAACTCGGCATCTTCATAAGTCACACGCCCGAGCGGATATTCACCACGGAAGCTTACGTCTGGAAAACCATTCTGATCGAGCGTGCGCACGAGCGACTTGTCACCTGATGTGGCGCGAACCGCAAAGCCCTGCTCGACCTCCTCACCATTCTGATGGCAATACGCTTCACCGACAGCGACCGGGTGCGCATAGTGCCCACCCATCGTCATCGCTTTCATTTCCATGTCATGCTTTTCACGCGTATAATTCGACTTGAAGATGTCCCAGTGCCAGAGACGCCCATCGCCTGCCAGATACAGCTGCCCGCAGCCGATACCACCGATTGGCATCCCGATATACTTGAGTTCATCCCCAGAAAACACTTCCGGCGCACCACGTTGTGTGAGCGAGTTCAGCCAGGCCGCGCTTAGCTTCTTGTCGGCGGGAATTAAATGATTCGCGATATCCGTTTTTGAAAATGGACCTGCCATGACAGGCAACCTGCCGGATAACAGCAGAGCCGATGTCAGGCTCCCCGCCTTAATGAATGCACGGCGACTGGTTCCAATTGAAATTGCACGCTCGTAACGACCACCAGTCTGTGCCTCTTCTTTTTTTTGTATTCTTTTCATTTTAATATTTCGTGAATTCAACGAACAAGTTCAAGAGGTGGGATTCTATAAAAATTGCGTATCGTTAGTGTTGTTGATGGTTCCAGGGTGTGATGACATCGACTGAACTGACTTTGACGCTTCAATCTAACAAATTTGATACCCCTGGCTATAGTGTGTTTACAGGATACCCGTAAGTTTGTGCACACGGAGCAGACCTTTTAAGATTGGCAATGAGAGCACACGCTTCCTGTTTTTCCTTCCTCTTCTGGTTGAGAGCCCTCTGGCCTGCAGGTAGTTGTGATCATATTTGGTTTCTTTTACGCAAACGCGGCTACGGTCATTAATGGGGCAATTGAATGAATCTTAAAATTACAAATTCAGCGTGAAATCGTAAAGTTGATAGCCGCGAAAAACCGTGACCGTCACGTCACCTTTCGCCTGTTTCAACGCACGCTCTAGATCTTTCAAGGTGCGCACTTCCGTGCGATTGAGTCGGATAATGGTATCGCCCTCTTTCACGCCCGCCTTCAGCGCAGGAGAGTCCTGAGCAAGGCTTTCGATAAATACGCCAGTCGGTTGACCGCCAGTCGCGTCGATGTAATCCGGATAGTCGGCGATACTCACCAACTGCATGCTAGCCCAGTGTAGTGAGCGGGGCTCGCTGAGGACTTCCGTTTTAGATGATTTTTTGGGAACGACATATTCACCCGCCAATACTGAGGCCAACCAGCTTTGATGGGTTAGTTCTTCTACCTTTTCGAAAGCAACGCGATCCTCAAAGCCAACGGCATGTCCTTGTGGGTTAAAGGTGTTCGCCCGAACTGTCGCGTTTTCTTCAATACGGATTGGCTCTTTGTAAAGCGGCGACTGTGCGCTCGGCGCTGAACCATCCAAAGTATAGTGAACTGCCCCACCACGCGCATCGGCACGAATCACCACGTGCACTGACTCTTCGAACTGGTGCATCGAATTCATGATACGCGTCATTTGGTGGCCGAACTGATCCATTGGGAAATTCTTAAAGCCGAGCTTCAGCGCAGGCGACTCCGGCTTCACCTGATAATTCCGATTCGCTGGATCTACGAACAGTGGATCGGCAACGATACTGTGCTTTCCTTGGAATTGCTGCCACGACTCTAGGCTGTCAGCCACCTTACCGGCTGAAAATCCGGGGTAATTCACATTCCACCACAGATTGTGATCAAAGGTTCCCCAGTCGCCAATATTCTTGGGCATACGAACCGGCCCCAGTAGAGCCCGCGTCTTACTATTCCGACCTTCGACGGATCCGGCGACCACAGTGATGTTACGCTCAAATATATCTTCAGAATTATCATCTGGCCAGACATGGAAACCAAGTGGAACGGCACTCACCATGATGTTATTAGTCACCTTACGAAAATATCCATCGCGAAGTTTGAGGGTAGAACCGATCATCAAGTTATCGTATATTTCATAGAGCGAAGAACCGTCATCCAGGTCGATCGTCCAGTTTCCTGCACTGACCGAAGAGCGATAGTTCCCGACTCGGTTGTTGCGGAGAATGTTTGGCTTGAGCGAATCCAGTCTCACCCAGTCTTTATTTAACTTGCTGCTGTTCCAGAAACGCTCGCGTCCCCAAGAGTTAAACGGGCCGTGCTCCCCAGTATCCAAAATAGTGTCATAGATATCGCAGTTCGACATCACGAGCCCACCCCACGTGCCGTCATTGAAGGTAATACCGGCACGCGCAATTCGATACACACTGACATGATCAATCGTAATATCCATGGCCATGGAAACCAAAACTCCGGAGGTCTGCTTACCATAAACTCCCACATCGCGGGTAATTGTATTTTCGACACTGCAATTCCGCGGATAATCCTCCGTTTTCGGACCAGGCTCCAGATCGGTAATTTCCCCGCGTTTGCCCGTGACCCATGTCTGATAGTCACGCACCGCCTTGGGATCCCCGACGAAGCAGACTGCGCTCTCCCCAGTATCCTCAATCAAGCAGCCGGAGATGTGGATTTCCTCGTTAAACCCATCCACAAATATGCCGTTGCCACCAATCGTCTCGATATGAAAATCCTTCACCGAACAGTTTTGGCTATTTTTAAAGTAAACCGCGCCCCCACGATGAATGGCCCAGTCGCCGCGCGCTAGGTCTTCATAAGGCTCCAAAAAGGTCGCACGTGTTTGTGTCAGATGAAACCCTTCAAAGTGAAGATGCTGGGCGCCTTCAACTTCAATCAAGGACTTTACTACCGCTGCTTCAACATTGACTGTGGCCAAGTCGAGTCCCGCAGGTGGCTTGAAATACAAAGTCTCTGTTTCAGAATCGTGATACCACTCAAACTGAGCATCCAGCTCCTCAAATATGTTTTCGATGTAAAACGGCGAGCTATGGCTGCCCTTACCGCCTACCCCACGCTCACGACGCTGAGCCTGCCAGCCCCCATCCCTGAAATGAAAGGTGCGATTCTCAGCATCCACACGACCAATATGAAATTGAAAGTTCCCCCAATTACGCGCATGGAACGCGTGAAGTATGCCTTGCTCAGGATGCGCCCACGCTTGAACACGCTCATCTAAAGGCCCCTCATTCCAAGAGATCTTTTCCATACTCGGGCGACCTTCGCCACCTGCCATCAGATAGCCGTCGCCTGTTCGTAGCGGATTACTGTAATCCCAGTTCGGGAAGCGCGCACGCACCATGCGCTGGTCTGACATGAAGAGTTGGTTCATGGCACGCCCTTCCAGAGCGGTGCCCTTCAGCGACTGCGCATAAATGCCTTCCTTCCACGGTTTCCAGCCATTGGGATTGAGCGGCAAGCTGCCCTTGAGAACAACGGAGTCACCCGGCACCGCACGATAGTGGATCGGGGCGCGCTCGCTGCCCGAATCCGCTTCGCCAAAGCGTAGCGTCTTTTCGGTGGAATAGGTGCCGCCTGCGACCCAAACCGTCACTGGTTGTGTGCCCGCCAATTCGCGGGTGGCGATCAGCTGACGCGCACCTTCCAACGTAGCGAGTGGAGCCGATTGGCTGCCAGTGCTTGTGTCATCTCCATCGGGCGCGACGAAGAGTTGTATCGAGCCTGTTTGAGGGGCCACGCCATAAGCATTGAGCACTGAGAGCAGCGCGATCAGCACAGCATAAATAGGGGCAGTTCGTTTGTTCATGATCAAATCAATAAATTATCACAGACCGATGTGGTCGCACATCGCGTATTTGAGCGATTGCGCAGGTCTACCCACCCTTTGAGCCTGATAAATCAGAGGCAAACCGCTAAGCGGCGTTCATGAACCCCTTAGCGGTTAGAACCCCTCACCGTGAGAATTCATCAACACCGCCTAGCCTCGCCGAGAGGATATGGACCGCAGCACGTTAGGTGCTGTCCTGTTGGTTCCGTATATCCCAATACTTCACGTGCAGAACGCCTAGTTAAAATGATCGATAGTTTCATCCGATGCAACTGCGCGGTGCGTCGAAAAGCACTAAGAAAAATCAATGACTGAGACGTGAGGTAAAGGAATCGCATTCGGTATTGGCGTCGTGCCTAATATAAACAGATCTAGTGCCTCACCGTTTCGACTCCTTTGTAGGCTCAGTTACATATTCAGTAATAATTCGCAGGGCTAATCTCTCCTTTCCTCTGCGATCTTCATAACTTCTCAAAAAAACCAAATCACGAACACCTGGTTCAGTATACCACTTTTTACTATAAAGTAGCTCTCCCGACTCACTCCTAAATACTGCTGACATATACCCTTCTCCTGATTTTTCTGGCTTAATCGTGATACGCTTTCCAGGCTCGATCTTCTGTGGTTTACGATCCTCAATCTGAAAATACAAGGTCTTTTGGGAAAAGCTCACAAGGCGAAATGAGTTCTTCGGAAAACCGTCCAACGAATCTTCCAATGTATAGATACGGTAATCGAAGGCACTCTCCTCTGAAGTCTCTGGAGAAATCACAACCATAACACGCCCACCATTCTGTTTGATCACGGTTTCAGCACAAACTTGAAATTTGAATTCAGCAGGAACCCCTTCTGCGACTGGTATTTTCTTAAATAACTGAAATAGTTTTGCCCCATTGTAAATATACGGCTTGGTGCGACTGAGGTTTCGCATTTCAATGAGTTCATACTCACCTCCGCTTCGATAGTAGACATCGCCCACCCCCTTTTTTGCCCAATCATAGGCAGTAAAAACAACTCGAATTTCATTCTCGACGGACTGGGCGAAAGCACCTGAGAAAGAGAAGAAAAGAACGGCAAAAAGAGATAAATAACGCATTGATATAAATGGGGAGGTAAATAATTCTATAATATCCGATTAGAGCCACTTGAAACTGACAATCTTGAATCGACGCCCGTATCGACTATTCGGGGCATTAAGGTCATCCGGAAGTGTCATCAGATCATCGTCCTGATCTACATACTCAGCCACGCGCTGAACGACAACTTCACAAGTTGCTTTTCCAACTACCGAACCATCTACACTACGACTTTCACCATAAGACCGGATGCGGAAGGTGTCCGACCTTGGCACAATCTTCGGAGCAATGACCTGAAGAATGTCTGCTTGCTCAATGAATCCATTAATACCACCGGAGGTAACACCCGCCCCACCATCTGGATTGTGATAGTATGTCGAATAGTCTGCGGGCACACCCTGATTGCTTTCAACGTCCGCATTGATGCCTGCGGCCTTGATTGCTGCCTGCAAGGCCCCCATCTTACCTGATTCCCCAGTATCGAGTCGCCGGTTCACAAAATCACTTAAACTCATGAAGGGGCCGCGCTCTTGAATCTGGTTCACGATCTCAACAGCAAGGCCGGTATCGTCGGACTCGTCATCTGGAGTGCCGGCATCATTCCAAATCAAGTCGGGGTTCAATCGGGCAAATCCGCTCCATGGATCGGTCGAATCTGCATTGGGCAGCTGCGTCTTTGGGAATGGCACACCGTCCGCGTCATCCGTTCCGTCAGATAGAGTATCTGCTGCGAAATAATCCATCGGGAGATCACGATTTCCGCTTAGAATTGCAGCCCATGCCGCAACCGAAGTCGAATTAATATTAAAGCCGCCCCGCATCACCATGGAAGCTCCAATCTCCTTATAGCCATCACCATCTGAATACTCAGTTGCTAGACTTGAGGCACTTTCCCCTTCCGGTATATTCGGCAAGAGGTTGGCATTCCCATAGCGATCCGAGTCTGCATCGAAGAAGCGAGTGATTGCTTTCTCAAGGTCATCTCCCCCTGAGCTATACTTGCCAGAGCTATAACTATACTTCGGTGCGATACCGGAGAAGAAATACCCATCCCAAAGAGCATCATTAAGAAGCCAGGTTGAATCATAGCGGTCGCCATTAGTTGAATTAGGCCCTAGTATCGGGCCAAAAAGCTGATCTTGAAGCAAGCGCGGGTTCGCATAAGAATTACCAACCGCGCGAGGATTCTCAAAAGTATAAGGCGTCAACATCCCATGCCTCAACTGCGGCAGTGACGTCAAGGGCTCTGAAGGAATCGAAAAGCCTGGAATGTAGTTACTACCCGCTGAACTATACTCATACCCCCAGTAAGCCGCACCATTAAATTCCTCAGGCAGTATGCTATTCAATGATGTCTCCGAAATCAGGTGAAGGAAGCGATTACGTTGTGGGAATACTCGGATATCGCCAAGCGCAGTAATAGAAATCGGGTTAAAAGCCGCCACAATCTCAGTCGGCTCACCCGCACTATCTACATTCGCCGGCTTTTGCATATAATCCACATAACCCAGCCATGACTTTCGATCTGATAAATTGCTACCAGTTACTGTTAGTTCAACCGTATCAACTTTCTCACCAGCTCCCTTCGGAGAGTTCGCTTGAATCGAAAGAAACTGCGTTTTCGGATGAGTCGAGGTTCGGCTGCGTGTGCGGGCATCTGCAAGATCATCGTTATCCACCAGATACGAAGTGGTTTGAAAACGACCATTCTTAAAGTCATCAACGCTAGCTGATTTGTTATGCATTCCCAAATCCACCTTAATCGTAGCGTCATTGAATCCATCTACCAAAATTTCTCCTGCAGTCGGGTGGATCCTCAAAATATTACCGCTCATCGCAGTGATATTAGAGACACCTGGATAACAATCACCCTGCGAATTCACAGCTGAAAACATTCGAACCTCCCCCGGGGCCAACACAACCTCCCCAGACGGGTCTAAAAGGAAGGAATATAAGTCATCGCCAGTCCCACTCCATCCATTCTCTCGCAAATATGTCGATACCTCAACCTCTTCGATCTTTCGCGTCCCTCCCTGATCAGTGATTTCAAATTCAACAACAACCGGAATGTCCTCAAAATATTGAACCTTATAATTCTCGAAACGAATACTTTTATCGTATGGATTCCATAAATAATAAATCGGGTCGTAAGCAAAGGCAATTTTTGCCGTGTCTGTAGCTGCATCATAATCGTAGGATGCGATCGAGAATATCAATCTATACCCGAGCATAACTGGCGTGTAATTACCACGACTCAATTGAAAATGATGGTAGCCGTTCGATTCACGAAATTCATGGATGTAAGGATCTTTATCCTTTGCAAAACGTGCTTCAAGGAATTCATATGTCCCGCTAGTTCTTTCTGGGTTATTCGGGTAGTAAGGCTGCGCATCTAGCGTAAGGCTACTAGAGCTACTATTTAATCGCTTATACAGGTTGTAATAATCCCGGAGTAAATACCATGTGGGGCCACGGACATTGGTATTGCTGGAAACACCCTCAGGAAAATATGTAAATACATAACGGCTAAAGAAATCCTGCCCGGGCGCTTTCGCTAGTGCGCCCGTAAGCGTCTCCGGCTTCGCCAAATCTCGTGAACTGCCATCACCGACAAAGTCTTCGGAATCATTAAAAAATGGGAGGCTATTAGGACCTTTTCGATCATCATCCATCTCGAACGCTAGCGATAGATCTTGCTTAAAACCGCCATTGCGGGCATCCGTCAAGAGGCTCTGAGAGTGAATGGTAAAACCATGCCGATTATCTTCGACCCACTCATCATCTTCAGAGGCGGTCAACGCTAGTTCCTCTTCACTTAGAACCTTCGCCATGTTATCCAGCAACGCTTCATTGGCGCCGAGAGCAATAGGATAATCAATCGCCGATGCCATGCCTCCGCCCATTTGCCCGAAATCGGCTCCTTGGCTCAATCCAAAGACGAGCGGATTCGAATACGGCTCATTCAATGCCGAACTACTTGATGCGACCTCCAATTGCTGGATCGAGGCTTTCACCCCTTCATCCTCTACCCAATAAGCATAGGCCGTATTCGAATCAGTTTCCACTAAGGGGACACGCACGCTTTCGTCTGCATCATCCGAATCAAACACAACAATGCTTTGATCAGTCGTTAGGGCTGTCGCGACTAAATCAAGCTGATCACTAACGCCGATGATATCACCCGAAATAAGCCAGCCTAGAAAACCATCTGGATTGGATCCTGATGGTTCATCACGTGATGCAGTTGGAACCTGATGATCCGTAGTAGAATTATTCCAAACCCCAACCCATTGCTGATTTCCATCGGCAGCCTCGAATCCGACACTACTGGCGGCAGATGATAGGACATCAGCCGTCGCCGTAATCCGTTGATCTGCGCCCGCGGCTTCCTGCAGATGTCCAAACGCAACGTTCAACGCAAGCAGCGCAGCCTGCTCCGCCTCCAATTGATCCATATGTGAAGCCGCGCTGCGACTCTCCACCTGAACGAGCGTTGTAATTGAGAGTAATAGGAGTAGCACGAATGCCATTAAGCTCAAAGCAATGACCAGCGCAAAACCTTGCTGACAGCTGCAGCGCTTCAGAGCATATTTATGAGGTAAATTCATGTGGGGGTAGGTCGAATAAGGGATAAGAAACTGGGGCCAGTCATCAACTTATCCAAACAATCAAATAGCTATAGAACTATGAGGCTGAGTCTTGATAGTCGTAAGTTTAGGCCATGCAATCAATGCATTTTGTATCGCGTGTTTTCGCGATAGCGGAGGTCGCGTATATACGCCGACTAGGGTTCCAAGCTAGATCACTTTGCCATGCCTACTCATTTCATTCGGCCTTAAGCCTCCAGAAAAAGGACTCATAGACTGGCGATGAATGATCAATCGTAATGGTGATCGGCTCCACACCATCCACAGCTGTGCCAATCGATACTCCCGGCGACACGCTACCTGTGAGATTCAGATGAGCCGGGAGTTCGACTACGGGTATACTGCCCGCATAACGAATCAATTCTGCTGAATTATGCTGCGAGTGTGTTTCTGCGCTCAACGCTTCAGGTGACTGTATCGTGACATCAGAAACGAGAAGCTGATTCGAATCGACGCTCCAACCAAAGGATCCTACGTAATAGCCTCATCCACACGTGCCTCTGAAGAGGACTCCGGAATGAAGAGCTCTCGACATAGAACCACGACGACTCCCACGCAAAGCAGTGCGACTAAAAGCCATCGGGATCCGTGGGGGTATTGCATTCGGTCAGCCTAGCCTCATTCAGATTTCACAGGAGAAATGTCGCAACCGCTCAAGCCTACGCCTTGGCTTACCTTCGACCTGCGAGCCGCTTCCTGCCGCACTGATGCGACAAGAAGCCCGCAATAAAAGTAGAGACGCCTGATTCATACAAAAGCTACTATTCCTGAATGATCACGGTATACATCGCAGATACTCCGCTACCGACGATCGATCCAAGCACGACAGTTTCCCCTGCCTTGTAAGATTTCTTATAAAGCACTAAGGCGTTACTGGCATCCACACGCTTGCCCGTATTTGTCCAACCTGACAACCATTCCGGTGGAATGCGCATCTCATCCTTCAGGCCGACATACACGTTGCAATCTTTGTTGAGCGTAATCTGCATGAGATTCGAGGCCTGACTAGCTCGATCCTCCATAGGCACCTGAATTAAGGTCGCGCCCTTCAGCGCATCCGGCACTCCACTCACCTTGTATGGGCGGTCTGTCCAGATCTCTACGCCATTATTAAAGCCATAAGGAAGCACCGAATAGAGTCCCTCGGAGGCGAACTCCGTCTTCTCGACCGGGCCACCCGCCGACAGCACTTTGTCTTTGTAGGCTTCTTTCAGGCTAATTTTTGGCAAGGGCTCACCGCTCTCTAAGACATCCAGTCCAGGACCAGTGTGCTTGTAGAAATATGGATACGTGCCTTCAGCCTGATCCATATAGCTCTGCGCAGAACCCCAGAAGGATCCTCTCAAGTATCCGCGATAGCCATCCGTATATTGTGTGCCTTCGATGCGAGCAATCACTTGCTTGATGAGTAAACGAGTGCGCCATATGTCCATCAAGCGGACGTGCATGAACATCGTATCCCACTTGCCGTATTCAGCTTTATGGGCCTCTGCAATTACCTTCTCCAACTCAGCCAGCGCAGGCTTTAAGTTATGGGCAAATGCCTTCGGATCACCATCTACCAGATACTGTTCAAAAGCCTCCACGACATCGCCCAACATCAGGCAGGAGTATTGATGAACCGCAACTTGATAAATGAAATGTGCTTGGTAGAAGTCTTTACGATCCTGTGGGATACGGGCTTCGAGCGCTTTGGTCTGCTGCCACAGGCCAGGGAAAAACTCGGCGGTCTCCACCAAGGGCGCCTTAGCCTGACGCATGATCTCAGGAAATTGACCCAAATCTGAAATATCATCCCCCTTCTCAATCGACTTACCATACTTCTTCAAAAGCTCCTGAGTCATATGCTGAATCAAGTGCTCGCCACGCGAACCGCGCCAACGATGTGGATTGGGCATCTCATCACGCATGTAAGGAATATGATAGTAATATTCACGGAGATCGGCCAGATCCGAAGCGAGCTCGGGAGAGAACGTCTGAGCATACCAATCTTCGAGGTATTCGCGCTGTGCTGCTTCAGGCGACTGTTCCAAGAACGGTTCTGCATCCCACATGAAATCATTGATCGCTTCGACCGACATCACTGCGGGACGGATGCCGCTCACGTTGATGATCGCATACTTAGTCGCTCCGCGCTCTACGTAGCGGCGCAGCTCCTTATAAATACGACTTGGCGGAACAGCCTCGGTCGTGCGGTTCTGCGTATTCATCTGCATCATTACGTGATAATAGAGCCCATCGCCCGGATCCAAATCGGAGCCATCGCCCTTATCTCGCATGTAGCCACGACCGTCATCGGCAAACATCTTGGTAAGACCTACCGGCACTTCTAGAATACCCGCATTGTAGAATCGTCCTAATTCGTTCCAGAGAGCCGCCACAATGGTGGCATTGGGGTCGATCTCGCGAATAATTTCCACCTGCTTGTGCATCGCCTCAGAAATGACAGCCGCACGCTCCTCATCACTTTCCGGCGCAGCGGGATCACTGTGCCAGAAGGCTCCATCGGACTCCCCACGGAAGCCGACGATCCAAGCAACTTTCTTATCGGCCAACGCGAGTGCGGACTTTCGCCACGCATCTTCGAGAATGTCCTTATGATTGATATACGAAAATGGGACATCTTCTGGCCAATCCATCATGTTCAAGCCCACAGGCAGGATGTGGTGAAAGGTAATGATGACGTCGCGGCGCTTGCACAGCTCATAGACCGTCGCATCAGAGTATGGCGCCGATTCCGGTGCAATCATGTTGCCCTTGGTGCGCAGCAGCGACTCGAGGATCTTATCCATCCACTCCATTGAGATGACGTTACCATTGAGTGGGTCGCGATGCATACCGTCGTGCAGCTCCTCGTCATTGATGAACCAACCACGATTCTCGAAGGTCGGCGTCTTGGAGACATATTCGTCCGCTTCAGTAAAAGTGGTTTCGGTGAGTCGTTCGGGGACATTGTCGGTGAACACATACATCGGGTCGATGCCGAGCACCTCTTCACAGAAAGTATAGATCGCATAGATCGTGCCGCGTGTGTCGTGCCCAATTGCAGCGATCACCGGGTTCTTGCCGGTATCTGCCAAACGGACTGCATGCTGCTCGGGGCCTTCTGGCACCTGAATATCGACCAATTTCTTGGTATTCTCCACCGACCCGACGATCAAGACAGGCCCCTGCCAATGTGAGGGAATACTATTTCTGAAAATCACCGGAGGGAGGCCGAAGACTTTATACCAGTCGCGCTCCGCGTCGCGGATCGCCTCCTGAATTGGAGGCTGTTCAAAGTCCCCTTCCATGACTAACCATGGCGTATCACCATTGATTGTAATAGACGCCTGCGTATGGCTGGCGAGAAGAGTGGTCGCAAATACGAATAGAACTGCGAGTAGCGTGGATTTCATGATTTCGGGGGATTGTTAAAATAGTGAAGTGAATGATAATAGCTGAAACGCTGCCGCCTGCCTATCGCGCGTATTCGCGAGATATCGACACTATCTGACACCTTTCAAGAAACGAAACCGCATTGTGCTGATTGTGTTTTATGTAGTGTGATCCATCGGCTCGGTGCAACTCTGATGTAGGACAGCCAACAAGCGCGTCACCACATGGATCGGCAGTTGCGTGGTGATCGCGCGTGGAAACGATCTCAAAATCACTGTCGCCTAAGAAAGTCAGTGCGATATCTGCCGCGTTCTTAATCTGCCGCTTCATGGTAATCATAATCTAAACTATGAAAGTGAAGGCCTTACGAATCTTATCAGAGGATGAAGATTATGAGTAAGATGAAGACTATGACGTCAACAATCGTTATATCTCTATTGGTGAGACAGTCTCCTTGCGCGTATATTGCGGTGACACAGGAATACGTCTTCGATGATTGTCGCTCGACAATCAAAGGCAGATACCTAGTCCTAATCGGTGCTCACTTCTACGAAGTGATTTTCCACACGAATGCACCAGCAATTCATCCCCCCCTTGAATACTATCAGAATATTTCTAGCCGTTTGTATCTATACATTGAGCCTCCCCCTGCTGAATGCATCGCCAAGCCTGTCCGAATCGGGACTTTCTGACCTCTGGCTACCCGAACTAGAACAACTGAAGGTCGAGATCGAATCCGAGCTTCAAGCACTCGCTCATATCAGTCTAAATAGCGGCATCGGTGCGGTCGGCTATCGCTCGCCCAGCTATGCGGAGGCAGACCACTTAGAGTGGGTTCAAGTCGACTTACAAGCGGACAGTCCAATCGATACGATTTTTATCGTGCCCACGCTGTGGCGCGATACCACAGGCTTTGTGAGCGATGCCTTTCCCGCGCATTTCACCGTATCCATCGGCACCGAAGGGGATGCGGTGGGGAGAGTCGTTTATGAATACAACTCAGACAGTGATGTCTTTACGGGAATTTCACCGCTACAAATCCCTTTGGCCGGCGAGCCCATCTCATGGATTCGAGTGGCAGCCACACGTTTGAGTCCGCGCGCCTTAGACGATCGGTATGTCTTTCAGATCTCAGATATTATGGCATTTGAAGGCGATGTGGATCGTGCCTTACGCAAGCCAGTAACGACATCCAGTAGAGAATATGAAAGCCGTGCACGCAATGCGATGGCCTTAGTGGATGGCATATTGCCTTACCTTATAAATTCGGGTTCCAGCCAACAAAGCAGAGCCTACGTGAGCCCAGTCGCCATCGGCGACAAACCTTCGATCACCATAGATCTACTAGAAGAATATTCCGTATCGGGGGTTCGGTTGCACGGCGCAGATCAAAGCGACACCGTTCCAACCACGCATGCAGGTGAGTTTGGTATGCCAATCCATTTCATTCTCCAGAGCTCAAACAGTGCAGATTTCGCCGACGCGACTCTACTATTGGAAGCGCATCTGAATTCTATTTTCGAAATCGGCCCCTTTGTGTCATGGAATTTCCCTGAGCAGTCAGCGCGTTACATCCGCCTCACAGCACTCGAACCATACATTTACGATGGAAAAGTCCAGGGCACACGCCTTGCTTTTGCAGAAATAGAGGTGCTACAGGACGGTTTGAACATTGCGACAAACAAATCCGTTCTAGCAAATTTCGAACTAAGCAGAAACGGCCATACGGTTTCGGCCCTCACTGATGGTCTAAATATATATGGAGAAATCCTACCTCAACGACAATGGCTCGGCGAGTTGGTGAGGCGCCATGAACTCGAAAGCACACTGCATCAGGTCAAAGCAGAACTCTCGGAGCGATACGCTCGACAAAAAGTCCTACTACGCTGGGCAATTATTGCAGCCGTCTGCCTGCTCTTACTGATCGTCTTCACCATCCCCTATAACCGCATGCTCAGCTATCGCAAAGAAGTCCGCATTCGCGAGCGGATAGCGGCCAACCTACATGACGAGCTGGGAGCCAATCTACACGCGATCGGTATGCTAGGCGATGTCGCCGAACGCTCCATCAATGCGCCTCAGCGATTAATTGAATCGGTGCGCCGCATTCGAAAATTAACAGAACGCACAGGCGCAGCTGCACGTCATTGCACCAATATGCTTGAGGCAGAAAGTATCTGTGAAGACGTAGTCCTTGAAATAGAACAGGACGCACAGCGATTGCTGAGTGATTATGAAGTGCGTCTGCACATCGAAGGCAAGGCTCACCTACATGCATTACCACGACGCAAGCGCCTCGATCTCTATTTATTTTTCAAAGAGTGCCTGACGAATATCAATCGACATGCCATGGCGACTCGCGTTTACATTCGTATCATTGCGAAAAAGGAGTCAGTCATCGTCTCCATTATCGACAACGGATGTGGCCATCTAGAAGACATCCCTAAATCCTTATCACGTAGAGCCCGCTTCATGCGTGCCACGTTGAAACACAAACAGGTCAAACCTAGTGGAACTCACATACAACTTAAACTAGACTTAGCTAAATTTAGACTATTCAAAAGATGAAAAAAATTCAAATCATGTTAATCGAAGACAATCGCGAATTCCGCGAAGTCTTAGAATTCTCTCTGGCCGACGAGCCTGACATGGAGGTCACCAACCAATACAGCTCAGCAGAGTTTGCCCTCCGCGTGCTGCACGATCAGCCAGACATCAATATACCGGACCTGATACTACTCGACCTACAACTGACAGGTATGTCTGGCATAGAAGCGATTCCACGGCTCAAGAAAGCCATGCCAAAGGCTCAAATCATTATTCTAAGTCAATCAGACAACGAAGGAGATGTATTAAAAGCGATCACTGAAGGCGCATCTGGCTATCTACTAAAATCATCCACAGTCACTCAAGTGATTGAGGCCATACGCACAGTCATGGACGGCGGCTCCTCTCTCGACCCCCGAGTCGCGAACTATCTATTGAAGCAACTCCGCACCAATTTAAAGAAAACGGAAGTTCAGAGCCTAGTGACAAACCGTGAAATGGAGATCCTCGGCCTGCTGGCCGAAGGCTTCGTTAAAAAAGAAATTTCCGACAAATTGGATATTTCCTATCGAACAGTCGACACCCATGTCCGGCACATCTACGAAAAGTTAAACGTCAACAACGGCCCCGCTGCCGTCAACGCGGCTCACAAACTCGGGTTGTTTAAATAAGGAACCGACATTCCGTTGATCGTCGGGCCTACGCCCACCTGCTGGATTTCCATCACTCGCAACTGCAAGGAGCTTACCTTGAGCCGCCGCAAGAGAGGCCAAGAGTTGCTCGGCTCCGCCGCAGTTTCTATCCGCCGCACTCGGGGCGAAGAGAATGTCTGCGGCTTGAGCAAAACACCCCATCAACTCTACGATAGGATAAAGTGATTTATTTTAAAACGTTCTCATCATTTTTGGATCAATTTTAAACAATACTATTTAGTGGCAGCACTCATTAGCTCATCGGTCCGCTCCCTCAAATCCGCAAGGACAGATGCAAATTCTGGATTGTTGATGAGGTTATTCTGCTCGTATGGATCTGCCTCCAAATCGTAGAGTTCTTCAATCACAGGAGTGTGCTCGTGGTATTTGAAATATTTAAAGCGCTCCGTGCGCACACCTTGAGTGCGATAGGATCGGTTCCCTGCAATGATCTCATCATTGAGCCCAGGAATATCAGGGTGCTTCTTAACGCCAGCCGAGTGAATTTCCTGAATGAAGAAGTTCTCCATGAGGACACTGTCGCGCCACACAGACATATCCTGAGTGCCATCTAACAGGCCGCTCAAATCGACGCCTTTCATACGACTAGGAACCTTTAGGCCCGCCAAAGATAGAATGGTGGGGGCAACATCGGCCGAGGATACCATCGCATCGACACGAGTGCCGCGCTGACCGTTGGCAGACGCACGACCATCAAATACGATGAGTGGCTCCTTCATCGATTCCTCATAGAGGATCGCTTTATCAAACAGGCCTTGAGAACCGTGAAAGCGGCCATTGTCGCTCGTGTAGATAATGATCGTATTATCCATGACTCCCATCTCCTCTAGTTTGTTCACCAGACGCTCGACTTGCTTATCGACGGTATAGCCCTGCACCGCAAAGCGACGTGCGCGACGTTGATACTCTTCTGGTGTGGATGTGCGTGCGACGTGCAAATACGTGCCGCGGCAATGGTCGAGCAATTTGGGCAAGCGCTCGCTCTTCCCTTCGACCCAATTATCTGGCACCCACATTTCCTGACCTTCAAAGAGCGCCACGTGCGGCGGATACATGTCGGCATCTTTATCATTCTTCACCGCATCGAAACTAATAGAGAGACAGAACGGTTGGCCCTCCGGCTGGGTCTCAAGGAAACGAATCATCGCGTCCCCCTTCTTCAGGGTCCGCTCATTTGCTGGGCGGCCTTTGCGATAGATATGCTTCAAGCCTGGATCATCTTTTGGCACGATGGGGTTGTTGCCGCTAACGAAATAGTCGAAGTAATCAGTGGCCGAACGATTGGAACCTTCCAAGCGAATGCCGAACTTACCGACGAATCCAGTGCGGTAACCCACTCCCTTCAACCTAGCCGGGTAGCTGTCATCAAATTCTTCTCTGGGGATCGTGCGGTTGTATGGATAGGTGAAGCCGGATCGATGATCTGAGAAGTAACGACCAGTAAACATCGTGGCGCGACTTGGCATACAAATGGCCACCGCATAAAACGCGTTATCAAAGGCCACACCTTGCGCTGCCAGCTGATCGATGTTCGGCGTGCGCACGTCGGTGCGTCCATAGCAGCCAAGCGTGTCCCAACGTTGGTCATCCGTCAGCAAAAAGACAATATTCGGGCGCTTGATCGCGGCGAATGCACGCTCCTCTGCGGTAGGCTCTGTTGCGACTGAAAATTCCTGATACGCAGTATTCTCCCCCGCTGCTGACGGAGAGACGGCCCAAACGATCCAGCGAAAATGCCCGAGTGAAGCCCCATCGCTGTCACGCAGCGAGGCGGCAGTAAATGCCGCATCGGGCGCACCCGTATCCACCTTTGCTAGCTCCGTGTAAGCGCTTAAATCCCAACCCGGATTGGTCGTGGCAGCACTGCCGTAAATGGTCAATTTCTGCGCACCACGTCGCCCGACTTGATTATGCGACCAACTCGTAATGGCTGTAACTGGCCGCACTGAGCCAAGGTCCATCTTGTAAGCACCGTCATTGACGCCATTCCCAAAAATCGGCCCAAAGTCCTCGTCCAGTTTGCCGTCGATCAACACACGCAACGGGTCATTGCTGGTCGCATGATTGGTAGTGACCTTACGACCAAGTCCAGACTGCCCATAATGGGCTGTCGGAGGAACTGTCAGTTGCTTAAAGCCACTCGAGGACGAGGCGCTTTCAATCACCACCGATGTTTCTGCCTGCGCAAGGGCGGCACACATCGTGGCAGCCGCAATCATTATGTAGTTTTTCATCATACTATCTTTTTTTATTCAATTAAAACGACTAGCGCACCCGCTGCCACCCGGCAGCATCGAGTTCTGCTGCGGCCCATCCAGACTTCGTTAAGGTAGAGTCATCATATTTGGCGCCGATCGCAGTCGTGCCATCGAATTTGCCTAAATTCTGAATCATTGCGACTTTAGCAGCGCCAGTAATACGGCTCAGGTCAGCGCCCTCAAAGGTGACGGCTAGGTGTTTATCGGCAGCAGTCGTCGCACCAGAGCCTCCACTGAAAAAGTATTCCGTCTTTTCAGTCAGCCCGTTCGTCGAACCACCCCATGTGATATTGGAAAAATTCGCACCTGCTAAGTTCGCGTCGCGGAAGGCAGCCATTTTACCAGACGATCCTTTGAGATTGAGTGTTGCGCCTGAAAAATCGGCACCGCTCAAATCAACAAAAAGGAAAGGCTGATTGCCAGTGGTATGGATCGTGGATCCTGAAAAATCCACCGCCTTCATGGAGTCATTATAGCCAAAGTTATTGCCTGAAAATGTTAGCGTCTTTCCACTCAGATCGGTGCCGTCCCAAATCGTTTTGGAGGCATCCGAAAATGCATCGGTTGTCCACGAGGTCTGATCCTTGATACTCTTGAAATCAAATGCTGCGGCATTGGGATTCACTCGAGCTGATGAAGCCTTTTTTGCTACAACAGAAACACGCCCCACACTCTGAGGCACAGCCGATGCTTCGGGCAGCGAGTCACTCGCACCCAGCCATTCGACATCGGTAAAGTAGGCCCCACCCGCTTTGCCTTGTTCATCGTAAAGGTAAGTCAACAACTCCGCGGGGCCAGCAGGTAGATCCATTTCGATGACGATTGCTTTGCATCCCGAGGTCACTGGTCCCGATTGCGTCTGTCCAGCAATCTCGACTTTGGCACTCACCGCAATCACCGGCTTATTCGCCGCGTCAGGCCACTGACGGAGAGTAAAGCGATAGCGTCCAGGGCGTTTAACCTCCACGCGCCATGGTGCGACCACACGCGGCAGTTTCCCGATTTGACCAAAGGAGTAAGGCGGATAGCCCGATTTCATATACCAATCCTGTGAGCACAGCTCAGTGGGATTCTGATCCAGATTGCCGATATCGATCCGTGCGGGTTCGACCAATCGGGGCGATACGGACTCCCAAAATGGATCATACAAGGCACGTAAGCGCTCGACCACCTCAGGGTAGTCTGCCGACACATCCTCGCGCTGTGAGGGATCTGCAACGATGTCATGTAGCTCCAGCTTTTTTGAATTCGTCAAACGCCACTGCTCCGACATCACAACGGTATCCGCAAACGGCTTGTCCAGTGGATTGCGCCCATACGCACCACCATGGAACTGCAGAATCAAGTGATCGCGAGACCACGGCTCATTGGATTCATTTAAGAGCGGCACCACAGAGAGTCCGTCCGGCGCGTAGTCGGCCGGAACCGAAATGCCACACAGCTCAGCTAGGGTCGGCAACACATCAATGTGTGCAGTCAAAGTATCGATATCACTGCCGCCCTGCAGCTCGCCCTTTGGCCAGTAGATGAAAAATGGCACCCGATGGCCACCTTCATAAATGGACGATTTCTTACCACGCATTCCCGCGTTGTAGCCCTTCACCGCTTCGGACTCCAAACCATTGAATTTCGCACCGGCCGAGGTTCCATTGTCAGTCATGAAGATGAGAATCGTATTTTCCGCAAGGCCTAGTTCATCCAGCTTGCGGCGTAGAATCCCCATATTGTAATCAATATTCGCGATCATTCCGTAGAAATTCGGATTGTTGACTTCAGGGATCTTATAGGGCTGCGCCCATTCTGCTGGCACTCGGTAAGGGCCATGTGGCGCATTCAGCGATAGATACAGAAAGAAGGGCGTCTCCTGATTCGCTTCAATAAAGCGCATGCCTTCGCGAAAAAAGACATCCGTGCAGTAGCCTTCGAACTGTTCAAATTCCCCGATTCGGCTCCCCGGCGTGACGCGCTCATAGACATCATCAAAGTAATCGTTGCCCCAATAGTCAGACCCCTGCCCGATTCCCCCGCAGCGGTGCCAGACCACATCCTGGAAGCCGCGGTCTTGCGGACGATGCGGCGCGTTATCGCCGAGGTGCCACTTCCCAATCATACCAGTCGCATACCCATGATCAGCAAAGAGATTCGCGACCGTCTGTTCATCCGGATGCATTGCCGAACGCCCACCTGTGGTGCGAAACGCACCCGAACGGCCGGCATGATGCCCCGTCATCAAAGACGCGCGAGAGGGCGTGCAAAACGGACTGACATGAAAATCCGTAAAACGAATCCCTTCATCATGCAGCTTATCAATCTCCGGCGTCTTCAAGATCGGATTGCCGTGGCAACCAAGGTCGCCGTAGCCCTGATCATCGGTCATCACAAGGATAACATTGGGCCGCGCGGCATGGGTTACAGCAGCAGATGCCACTAAAGCCGCCCCCAACCAGATGACAGAAAGAGATGTTTTCTTAACCATATTTTTTAATGCGCAACCTCGACCCCAAGTTCTTGGAATGCTGTATTCTCGCCGCCACCAGCATTGCTAATCGGCGAGACCGCCCAGATGATCCAACGATAGTTGCCGAGACTTTTGCCAGAGCGGGCGCGCAAGGAGGCTGCCGAATAGTCTTTCATACTGAGCGCAGTGGTATCGATCGATCCAAGTGCCGTGTATTGCTTCAAGTTCCAACCTGGATTGCTCGAGGCATTGCTGCCATAAATGGTCAGCTTCTGCTTGCCACGCACCCCTGCCATATTGTGAGCCCAGCTCGTGACCGCATGAACAGGCTTCACTGCGCCCAAGTCCATCTGATACATGCCATTGTGGACGGTATTGCCAAAAATCGCACCGAAGCTCTTCGCAACCCGTCCGTCCGTTAATGTCGTCAATGGCTCGTTACTCGTCTTCATATTGGCCGTCACTGTGCCAGACGCTTGAGCTGGCAATGGCAGTTCAGCAAATTCTCTGGCTCCATGACTGGTTTCAGCAATCACATCGCGATCCGGCACAATGCGCACATTCACCTTCTGCTGATTACGAACAACGGTGAGCTCGTAAGAGTCCTCCACATTCGAGACGAGATACTGAAAGAGATCGTTACTATTGCTGACGCGTTGACTATTGATCCCCTGAATCAAATCGCCGTCTTTCAGTCCTGCTGCGACCAGCGCAGAACCCGGCTGTAAATGACTCAAAGCCAGACCGCCCTCCTCTTGACTCACACCATACGCGGAAAACTCAACGCCAGAGAGTTCGCTCAAAGTAGCACCCAACCATGCCAGGCTAAGCGGCTCCGCTTTGACTGGCTTACTGCTCGAAGCACTTTTCCCCGCGAACTTTAATACGGGAAGCTCTGGAGTGCGGGCAATCGCCTTGAGCGATGGCTTTTTCACGCCGAACTGATCCATCGGGAAATTTTTAAAGCCGACCTCAAAGGCAGGTGATCCCTCTTTCACTCGGTAATCTCCGCTGGCTGGATCAACAAACATGGGGTCGCCGAAAATCGACTTCTTATCCCAACCAAGCTTATCAGAAGTCTTCATAATGGACTCCGGGTTAGCCGCATAGAAATTTTCGTCCACACGCGTGCCATCGGTATACGGCTCGTTCATACGAGCCGCTCGGTGTGACTGCATAAAGATATTACTATATACTTGGTCTTTACTACCAAAATACCAGACGTGGGGATGCAGCCCATTGTTCACTGTGATGTTATTCCATGCATGGCGACGGAAGCCTTCACGCAGTTTCAAGCCACCTCCTAAAAGAAGATTATTGTAAATGTCGTAGTTGGTTGAACCGTCATCGAGGTCAATATCCCAACCATGATCGCAGCGCCAGCGGCTGTCACGAATAGTGGTGGTCTTCATTGCATCTAAGAATGGAAGGTTTGGCTCTTTATCAACCGCGGCTTGAGAAGTGGGTTGATCCGAACGCCAGTAGCGGTCGCGCCCCCATGAGTTGAAGGAGCCATGGTCATGCGTTTCCAATACCGTATCAAACACATCGCAGCGCTCGATCAGATGCCCGCCCCACGCTCCGTCGCCAATGTTAATTCCGGCGCGAGCCGTGTCGTAGACCGAACAATCGCGCACAGTGATTCCCATCGCCATTTCAATCAGCACACCAGCAGGCTGGCGTTCCACGCGCCCGATGCCATGAATCAAGCAGTCTTCCACGGTCGAGTCCGCTGGATAGTTGTTCGTCTTCGGGCCGACCGTGCGGTCGATTTTAGAGAGATCGTTCTTCTGGCCATATTCAAACAGCGGATCACGCACCGCATCTGGGTCGCCAACGAAACAGACACCACTGGCACCCGCATCGTGAATGTGGCAGCCTTTAACCAGCACATTGCGGTTGTAGTTATTCACGAAGACCGCATTGCCGCCCACTTGATCGAATTCGGTATCCAAAATTTGGATATGCTCGGTTCCCGTCAGGAAATAAGCACCCCCACGGTAGATCGCCCAGTCTGAGCGTAAGAGTGGCTCCTTGACGTCCATGAAGGTGCGCGCGGCATGACGCACAACGAACCCTTGCAGCGTGATGTGTTTGACTGGGTTCGCTTCTGAACCTTGGAACTCGACTAGATGACGCAGACGCACCACTTCGACCTTGGCCGAGTGGATGTCTGTGCCCGCGGCAGGCTGATAATAGAGCGTGTTTGCCTGGGCATTATGATACCACTCGTTCTCGGCATCGAGTTCTTCGAAGATGTTTTCGACCATTCGAAACTCCTTATGCATCGAAGTTTTACGATTGTTCTGCCAACCACCCTCAAAGACGAGTTCGCCCGAAGCATCTTTGCCAGTGATGAGGTAGTGATAGCCGCCCCAACGCGAGCGGTGCATCGCGTGAATATAGCCGCCCTCCGGATTCGCCCAGAGTGCTGCACGTTCCTTGGAAACCGCATCTTCCGCGTAGCCTTGATAGGGTTCGGCCTTCTTCGCCGGATCGAAGTTCGGATAGCGCGCCATACGTTGCTTGCGCCCATCGATAAAGAGCTGGTCAATCTCCAGCCCTGCTGGCGTTTGCGCTTGGTAGATCCCATCCTTGTAGGGTTGCCAAGATAGCTTGAGCTCCGAACCACCACTGAGCACGGCACCACCTTCGGTAGCTGCCTTATAGATGACTGGGGATTTTTCAGACCCCGAGTCTGCTGGCGTAAAAACCAGCGTTTCTGGAAGGTAGTAGATCCCATCCGCTACATGCACGGTGACCGCTTCTTTGCCTGCAACCGCACGGACTTTGCCTTGCGCCGCAGCAAGTGAGGCTACGGGCTGACCGGCACGGCCACTATTAGCATCCGAGCCATCGGTGCTAACATAAATATCCATAGCATGTAAACTGGATCCAAGAACCAAGCTGCACAGTGCAGCGATTCCAACAAATGCCTTTTTAGGCTGCTGAGTCGTCTTTGATTTTGTCATAGTCGTGAAATTATATATTCTTTATAAACGTGTGATATTACTACAATTCCCTCGCGTTGTATACCCCCCCATACAAGGGGGATGCCTGTATTTTTTTGCCCGCGAAGGGACGCGAAGAAACGCGAAGGCTTTATGCACTGGAAGATCCTCATACACATCTTTGTCTCCTCTAATTTACGCTAGCTAGATCAATTAAAGGCATTTTGAGTGCTCTTCTCCGATTCCGGAAACCGCACAGACCCAGCATAGCTGGGAACCGCAGCGTAAAGGACTTCGTCCCACGCGGCAGGCTTATTTACGCTAATGTAATGCTTATCCAGCCCGACGCATGTGAAAGAAAGTTCATCGTCGATTACTAGGATGACTGTTGATGATTGCTGCCCTCTAAGGGAACAGAACCGACGGAATCCTGGCGTCTCAAGTCCTGTGAAGCTGCGGTGCTTTAGATCTGTGTCTATCGGTGAAATCGGTGATTAGAAAACCAGCCTGCCGCGTGAGCGAAGCGTTTTACGCGGCAGAGCCAAAGCACCTATACAAATAACCGCCACTATCGCGCTCGAACCACGTGGTGCGTCGCGGAACGCGACTGAGCGCGCCCACTCTTCAGGACGAAAAAAGGCTGCACCCGAAAGTGCAGCCTTAAATACTAAACTTGAGTGAACCTTACTTGCGACGGCGAACCATCACGTAGCTCATGCCCAAAAGGCCGGCGAGCAATGCGTAGCTGCTAGGCTCGGGAACGACTGTTGCCACACCGATCACATCAAATTCACGATATTGCGAGTCTCCGCCAGAATTCGAGGCGTCGAAGTTACTGAAGGTAATCGACTTCACACCACTTGCAATAATACCAGTGGTATCTTCAGTGATACTCACTTGAGTCCAAACATTGATCGGGGCAGCATTGTTCTCGTGCGTTCCGCTTGCTATGATTAAATCTGAAGTAATACCATCCGCGAAAGACACCGTCGCTGTATAACCCTGATTAGCTCGTCCGCTTCCAGCGACAGTCCATGCCGCATAGGTATTCACACTAGTAATATCGTATCCTAATGTATTCGTGCTAATATCAAAATTGATAGTGAAGGAATCCGTTGCAGATGCTCCAAGTGGAATTCTAAAACCAGTGCCGCTGTTACCAACACCCACCGCGCCGTCGGTAAGGATGTTCGCCTGACCAACAGTCAATCCGGTTAGGGTAAAACTGTCGAAAGCGACGTTGTTGTTATTCGCCAGATCCGTTGAGCTGGGATCGATAAATCCCGTTGTGCCGGATGGAAAGGCGGCTGTATCGGCCGTTTCTGCCTTATAGCCCGTGACCACAATGGCCGCGTGGGAAAGTGATGGAAGTGCTAAAGCGCAAGCCAGCGCGAGGGTGAGTTTATGGGGGGTTTGTAGCATAGGAGTCGTAAGTCCGTGATTTATAACTTAAGGGGAGAACGAATCCTAGAATACCAATTCCGTCGAGATACGTCTACCCCCCCGTTTAGGGGGGTAGTGTCGAGATGTTCTATTTACAGAAACGTCGAACGGCTTTCATTTTTCGGTGATCTCGCTGGATGATAAAAATGACTTCGCGTTTCTTAGCGACCCTTCGCGCGCAAAATCCTGACCAATCCAGAGGCATGAGTCATTAACCTAGATTCGGTAGTCGGCTATGGTTCAATTTCTTAAACCGTTAATGCACGTCAATACACGTTAATCTTATATTAACAGTTCAACGACTCTTTTTAGGATTAAGCCTGCCGTGTTTTACGCTGCAGGCAAAAAAAGGCTGCACCCGAAAGTGCAGCCTAATCCCCTATAAATATCCCCCCCGGGATATGAAATTGTCTTACTTGCGACGGCGAACCATCACGTAGCTCATGCCCAAAAGGCCAGCGAGTAACGCATAGCTGCTAGGTTCTGGAACGGCGGTCACAGTGAAGCCACCGCCGGATTCAGTGACTTCGAAAGTTCCACCGAAATTGTTCTTCCAGTTAGTGCCCGCCGTCAATGCGGTTTCAACCGCATCTTTGTCGACATAGCCACCACCTGCGGTTGAGCTATACAATGCAGAGAACGAACCACCAACTATAGTGAAGTCGACATAAGTGCCCGTATTGTCCGTAAAATTGGTCAACCCGCCCGCAAAGGAGACGTCGCCTCCGGCAATCGTAATGGTCGCAAGGCGATCCGTTGTGGTTCCGTATCGAAAGTCCACGCCGGCGTTGAAGTTCAACGTCCCATCGGAGTTGACCAGAAAGTTGTTGGTCGCTCCGGTGGCATGACGACTAATGAAAGTCAACCCAGTGAGATTGAGCGTCACATCCTCCGTGCCACCGCCCGTGCCATCACCGACCGTAAAGACTGTGCGCGTTCCAGCAGTGTTCGACCAAAGGCTACTCTCACGGCCGTTGAAATCGAAAGTGAACGGGCCACCGCTATTGAAAACCATCGTCGGCGTATCGCCATTGCCCCCTGTCGTTCCGCCAAGGCCGGGAAAGCTGGCCGTGGTCGGCGCGGTGGTTCCGTCAAATATGACTGTGTCTGTATTATTGAAAGAAAGCCCGTTATTACTTCCAGTGCCAGCAATACGATCCACTGGCACGGTGCCACCCGACCAGTTTGCGGTGTTGGTCCAGTCGCCATCTTGACCGACACCACCAGAACTAATCCAAGTGTATGTTGCGGCGTGAGAGAAGCATGGAAGCACAACGGCGCAAGCCAGTGCTAGGGTGAGTTTATCGGGGGTTTGTAGCATAGAGCCGTTAGTCAGTAATTTATAACTTAGGGGGAGAACGAACCCTAGAATACCAATTCCGTCGAGATACGTCTACCCCCCCGTTTAGGGGGGTAGTGTCGAGATGTTCTATTTACAGAGACGTCGATCGGCTCTAATTTTTCGGTGATCTCACTGGATGATAAAAATGACTTCGCGTTTCTTAGCGACCCTTCGCGGGCAAAACCCTGACCAATCCAGAGGCATGAGTCATTAACCTAGATTCGGTAGTCGGCTAAGGTTCAATTCCTTAAACCGTTAATGCACGTTAATCTTATATTAACGGTTCAACGACTCTTTTTAGGATTAAGCCTGCCGTGTTCTACGCTGCGCTCAAAAAAGGCTGCACCCGAAAGTGCAGCCTTACCCCTATAAATATCCCCCCTTGGGATATGAAATTGTCTTACTTGCGACGGCGAACCATCACGTAGCTCATGCCCAAAAGACCCGCAAGCAATGCATAGCTGCTAGGCTCTGGAACGACTTGCCAACCAGCAGTTTGGAGGGCTGTATCAAGCGCTGCTGCATCGCCATAGCCAAATGCAGCGTAGTTATTGGTGGTAAAGGCCGTGTCATACTTCGCACCATTACCGAATCCGGCAGTCGATTCACTGAGGTTAGCGATGATCGCAGTTCCAGCAGTCGTAGAGAGCGACGTTGTTCCAGTGAAGTTGAAATCAACTCCGGACATATCAAGTGCATTTGCTGCAGTGCCCGCAGTGATCGATCCTGCACCATCAAGAAAAATTTGAAGGGTGTTAAGCGATGTGCCCGCGATATTGATGTTCCAAATGGAATTATTAAATTTCATCCCTGCGTTTACCGTGCCTGTTCCAGCAGTGGCGTTACGGAAGATATTAAAGCGTGTCCCGCCATTGAGTGTATACGGGTTCCAATTAAACGTCGCTCCAGTAAAGTCGGCGCCCGTCGTTATTGAATTCACAAAGGGCTGGTTAGCCACTGCGGTTCCGTTGCCGAGATTCATAGTGGTGCCGGCGAAGCTTGCATCGGTGAAATTGTCATTAATACCCCAGTTATTGACAGTGGTGGTGACGCTGCCAGTGAAGACTTCATCGCTCCAATCAGTCGCGGCTGTGGCGCCATCGATCTCCGAGACCAGTGCAGCTTGCGCCATCCCTGCAATCAGCAGGCCAGCGGTTAAAGTTGTGTAGAGTTTGTTCATATAGGTATTTTGAGTTCGATACTAGTTTTCCAGGGGTAACAGAGCGATGCTCTCTAATAGAGAGCTACAAGATACCAATTTCCGAAGAAACTGTCTACCCCCTCGTTTAAGGGGACAATGTGAAGAACATTCGATGGGAGGGGTAATTTCAGGAACGCCGCTACACGATTTTAACCGCCATGCGGTTATGGTGCCCGATACACCGGCATTGCTACGTCATGTTCATTGACGGTTAAACTGATCATGGGATCTGTATTTTTAACCACAGATGAACGGGTATGGACGGAATGGCACGAACTTAAGCTAAAGTAGCAGCGGCATCTTGCCGCTCATGCAAGTAAACAAGCGGCTGGAAGCACGCTTCTACTATCGATTCAGCTGCTTAAGTTCGTAGCATTCGGGTATGGACGCAGATTTTAAATGAATTTAGGCACCAATCGATCTGCGTTCATCGGCGTGCATCTGCGGTTAATCTATTATTAGTTTAAGGTGCTGGTTGGCATTCGAAGCCCAGCCTTAGATCATTCGCCATTTTGGCAGTGAATCAGCTAGGTAGGTATTTAAATATCCCTCCCCCGGCATATGAAATGTTCTTAGCTGCGTCGGCGCACCATCACGTAGCTCAGACCCATCAGACCGGCGAGCAGTGTATAGCTACTAGGCTCGGGAATGTCGACATAAGCACCTTTAACGGTCAAGTCATCGAATCGCAGGCGGTCAGGACTACCGCTCACGACGCGATTGCAAATGAGCGACCATGTGACCGTCTCATCGGTGGAAAAAGGCGGGAAATCAAATGTCTGCCGATCGAATGTTTTCGGCGCTGGCTGGCTACCTGTCCCAACATCAATGACAGCACCCTTGCCTATTTGATACGATAACGAGGGTGTAAAACGACTGCCATTGGTGCCAAAGGAGGCAGAGACACTTTCATAGCGAACCACTTCTCCCGCGCGCCCCTGCGTCGTCCATGTGACAATACCCGTCTCTCCCGAACGCCTTAATATGTCAGAATTCATACCTCCAGTCGTGCCGTGATAGAAGTCCAGAGCGGGCGATGGAATTGAGTTGGCTTGCACGCCCGCCCCCACCAGATCCGTAACGAATAATACGCGAGCCGAATCTTCGTAACGGTTCGAACGATTCTCGAAATCAAATAGCGCGATGGTGGTGGCAGCGTGGGAGACAGTCGCCATCAAGCCGACGACTAGAAAACAAATGAGGGATGTGGGTTTGTTGAGTCTCTTCACTTCAAACATTACGGTTATTTATAGACAGGGAAGCAGTGCAACACCCCATATAAGCAAAACACTCTAGCATTTTCCCTGACATTTGGCTGCCCCCTTTTTTAGGGGGGGCAGCCTCTTCCGACCAACTAGAAATACACGACCCTACTTTCTTCCGTATATAAATACGCACGTAGCGTTGACATGGATACCTTTTGAAAGTGGGCTAAACATCTCTACACGTCATCACACGAAGAGCCATTGATGCGCTATCCCGAATTCACGATTCTTTATCTACTCATCGCCGGCATGCTGTCGGCGGCGAGCGGATTTGCGAAAGCGGAAGACTCGCATGAAGCATTCTCACTCTCTCAGTTAGAGCAGCGGCTGGCCGCAATCGACGCGCGACTAGAGGACGTGGCGCACTTAAGCCTACGCAGTGGCAGCGGCTCCATCGGGTATCGATCGCTCAGCGTCCCTAGCAGCGACCGCCATGAATGGATCGATATTCAACTCGGAGAACCTCGTGTGATTGATGAAGTCATACTAGCCCCCACCCTAAGTCGTAATGCACACTCCGACTTCCATGCAGACGCATTTCCGAAGGAGTTACGAATTTGGGCGGGAACGGACGATGATCGCCAGGGGCGCTTGGTCGGCAGCTTCCATGCGGACGCAGGGGCTCTGCCCAGAATTGCCCCGCTTGCGATGAAGATCGAACCGATCACAGCATCTTGGATACAGGTAGAAGCCACACAACTAACGCGTAGAGACTTTGACGGAAACTTTTGCCTGCAACTATCAGAAATCATGGTCTTTAGCGGTGATGAAAATGTAGCACTGCATCGGCCAATCTCATCATCTTCCAATCAGAAATCAAACTCCGACGCATGGGGCAAAGAGTATCTCACCGATGGGCATACACCCTTTCTGATGGATGCCGCCATCGGGCGACAAAGTATCGCTTATCAAGGAAGCCACACCAAAGCCCCTGCCCTCATCATTGATTTGGAGCATACGTATCCGCTATCCCAGGTAAACTTCCACATCATGGAGACTAGCGACACCGTGCCGACCAACCTTGCAGGGGATTACGGCATGCCGCATCAGATCAAAATTGAAGGTTCCAATCGGAATGATTTTTCCGAGGCGGTGTTGCTGCTTGAAACCGAGCAGCGAAGCCTCAACGAAAGCGGCCCGATCTGGATGTGGAGGTTCCCTGAAATGTCTTATCGCTATCTACGCATCTCGACGCCCCCGGACGCCTCGGAGGACACACTTTCGAACAGCTCGTTGAATCCCCTTGCCCAATTAGAGAAGCCATCTGCATCGATGTCACTAGATGCTCCAGATAGCTCTAACATTGGCTTTGCCGAGATCGAATTACTCTCAAAGGGAGCAAACGTAGCCATCAACAAGCCATTCAAAGCGCTTAATATCCATACAAGCCCGGGACGCGACCTCGCGTCGCTGACTGACGGCCATAACTTTTACGGCGCAATTTTATCCGTCCGTGAGTGGATGTCACAATTAGCCGAACGCCACGACCTAGAGTTCGAACGCACTGAAGTGACCAGCGAAATCACCCGTCGCTATACCAAACAAAGGCAAACCCTCAAGTGGCTCATCTACTTGGCCACGGTGCTGACAGTCAGCATCTTCATTATTGTATACATCGAGCGGATGCGTCACCGCCGCCAACTGGCCGCCGTGAGGCAACGCTTTGCTGCGGATATACACGATGAGATTGGCGCCAACCTACATACCATCAACCTGACTTCTCAGCTCATTTCCAAGCGATCGGAGCAACTCCCAAAAGAGGTCAACCAGTTAACGCAACGGATTCAAACCGTCATCAAACGAACCAGCAAAGCGATACGTTATGTCTCGGATATTCAAAGCTCCAGCGAACTCTACGTGCATCTTCCTGATGATCTAAAACGCACTGCAGAACGCATTCTGGTCGGACTGGCGCACGAGATTCAACTAGACGGCGAACAATTCCTCGTGCAAATCAACCCGAGACGACACAGCGACCTCGTGCTTTTTTACCAAGAGTGCCTAATCAATATCTGCCGTCATGCTGGTGCGACCAAAGTCACTACATTTCTATCCGCGAGCCCCAAGCAGATCCAACTCACGATCATTGACAATGGCAAAGGATTATCCCAAGACACACACCACCAGCCCCCACCTTCACTGCAACGCAGGGCAAAACTTCTTAGAGCCACCATCCAAGTTGAAAGCCCCCATGAAGGAGGCACCGCAGTCATCATAAAACTACGTCGACGCAATCGACTGATGAGGGCATCATTCCCAAAATAATAAGACTATGAATACATCGATCCGAATCATGCTGGTGGAAGACAATCCACAATACAGAGAAGTCATCGAACTGGCGCTCTCGGAAGAAACGAATATCGAGTTGGTTGCCCAGTTTGGTGCAGTCGAAGTCGCACTACACGCATTGAGTGATGCATCGACACCTATAGAAGTAGACCTCATTTTGCTTGATATTCGGCTGCCCGGCATGAGTGGCGTCGATGCCATCTCTCAGATTCTACAAAGCACTCCGAACGTGAAGATCATTATGCTCACGCAGTCCGACATGGAAGCGGATGTGGTTAAATCGATTCAATCCGGCGCCGCAGGCTACCTGCTCAAATCATCCTCCATCGAAGAAATCACCGAAGGCATTCAAACGGTAGCGAAAGGTGGCAACCCCTTAGATGCGAGTGTCGCCAAATATTTGATACAAGCACTGCAACCAGCAAAGCCTAAAGTGCAACTGAGCATCCAACTGACTCCGCGTGAGACAAATATATTAGAACTACTGAGTGTCGGCTTAGTCAAAAAAGAGATCGCGGAGAAGCTCGAGATCTCGCCACACACCGTCGCCGAATACGTAAAGAATATTTACACAAAGCTCGGCGTTAAGAATGCGCCAGCGGCGGTGCACAAAGCATTCAGATCCGGACTCCTATCCGATAACTAAATGAATGAAGCAGAATTGATCGCCGCAAAAAGGTTCATCATCATTGATTAGGCAGTGGGTGCATAGAACCACTGATTGAGCGGGCGTCGCACTAAGCTGCTTCGACTGAGGATACGTAATATTTGACAACCGCTTGCGCTAGAGGCCCCTACGGGCGAGGATTGGGAAGGATCAACGTGCCATTGACCACAGGAAGCAGCCTGAGTGGATTCTAATGTAACCTTTCTCAAACTCCCCTGCTCAACGAGCGAAGAAGGGAGCGGTTGTAAAGAATCCTCCGTGGAGAACCTCACGCAGAGCCTTCTGCCGCGGTGGCCCCCGCTCGGCATTCCTCAGGCGTGAAGCGCGGACTGATACAAAAAAACGCTCCCGACCATTCAAGGCTGGAAGCGTTTTCAAAGTTGAAAATATTCAGCGACTAGGCGCGGCGACGGCGAACCATCACGCAGCTCAGACCCAAAAGGCCCGCAAGCAATGCATAGCTGGACGGCTCTGGGACCGTTGATACAGTCAGCGTGTATTCCATGACAAGGGCGCGCGGGCCATTGTTACCGTTACCCGACCAATTGAGTGGTGAGTCGTCGTCAAACTCAAGAGGGATTGCTGAGCTCACAGCGGTGTTGTTGGCTCCAGAGTCCAGAGTGGTCGTTCCATCGTTCACGCTGTAGGCTCCGTTCCCTGATTTGAAAAATTGGGTTAAGGCTCATCAATTAAGCCTCTGCCGCTTCTTACTCTTAGGCTCCCAACCAGGTTTCTTGTGCATGTGCTTTTTCCAGAGATCGATTTCAGCATCGTTCATTTGCTTGGGTCCGGCCGTGCTACGTCCCTCTGCGACATAATTTTCCAGTAGCTCAAGGAGTTCGCCGACCTTTTCAGGGTATTCTGCCTGTAGGTTCTTGGTCTCTCCGATGTCTTGTTTGAGGTTGTAGAGCTGAATCAAGGGTAGTCCTAGGTCGATCGCAGTCTTACCGGCTGGATAGGTCCACCCTGCCGAGCCGGGTGCAAGAATCAGCTTCCAGTCGCCTGAGCGAATGGCGAACTGGCCAGAAATCGCGTGGTGCACAATCCCCTGACGATCGGTTGTAATAGGTTCAGATTTGAGTGCAGGTAAGAAGCTGACACTATCGACCCCCTCATCGTCTGCGAGGTCCGCACCTGCGATGTCCGCACAAGTGGCAATGAAGTCGGTCAGGCAAATCGTTGCATCCGAAGTGGAACCCGCTTCAACAACTTTCGGCCAGCGCACGATAAAGGGCACCCGGTGCCCCCCTTCCAAGATATCCGCCTTCGATCCACGAAGGTTCGCACTTGAGTAATGCCCCATGCTTTCAAGATCCGGTATTCTCGCAGATTGAGTCGATGTGCCATTGTCCGCAGTGACGATGATCAGGGTATTCTCCGTGAGCCCAGCGTCATCCACGGCCTGGATAATTTTACCGATCTCATCGTCGGTTTGCATTTGAAAGTCAGCGTGTCGATTGAGCCCACTCTTACCGAGCCATTCTTTGGTCGGCAGAACAGGCGAATGAGGCGACGTCAGCGGCACATACAGAAAGAACGGCTTATCGCCCTTGTGCGCCTTGATGTAATCAGCGGAGCGCTTCGCTAACTCCGGTAGGACCTGATCTCGCACGAAGCCCGGAGCATCTGCTTGCGGGGCAGTATTGTCTGCCGCGCCAACGAATCTACGGTTCTCTAGGTAAATGTAGGGAGCCATATCCAGCGAACCCGAGATGCCAAAGAAGTAGTCAAAGCCACGATCGGCCGGGCCGTGTTGGATTTCACCCTCCCAATCGAGATTGGTTTGCTTCGGCTTACGCTGTGTCGGCAACGCACCTGAAGTAACCGGCAACGTCATCCCTAGGTGCCACTTGCCAATCATTGCGGTGTCGTAGCCATTCTCTTGAAGCAGTTCGCCCACGGTGAGCGTATCCTCGTCAATGAGCGCCTCGCTGTAGCCGTTTAATACGCCAGCCTGCCGCGTCGTCCGCCAATTGTATCGCCCAGTCATCAGAGAGTATCGCGATGGCGTGCAGACCGAGGATGAGGTATGCGCATCCGTAAACACCATCCCCTCACTCACAAGTTCATCCAAGTGTGGCGTAGGAATCAATCCTCGCTCTGGATTGAGGGATTGCACTTCTCCATAACCCATATCATCGGCAAAGATGAAAACGATATTGGGATTCGGCGAGCTCACCACAGGTGGCTTTTCCGCCATCATCAGTGACGGGATCAAAGCACCCGCCACAATAATCATTCTGTTAAAATAATTCATAATTTATAATTCCTCTCAGTTGTTTCGTTTTTGAGGCGGTCAGTCAGTCTATCAACAATTACTCGACCCATCCATCACTTATTTAAGTTAGGTCGAGTGAATGAAAACAATCGCATAGTTTACCAACATATGAACCATCTGCCTACCCCCTCTTTCGAGGGGGCCCCTTCCATAGATCCTGCACTTTGTTATTAACGTTACTAGTAACGTCATTCTTGTTTATTTAAATAATATACCCCTATACGCCAGTATGACTGCAGAGAGCGCATGAGTTCTGAGTTGTCGATGAACTGATACAGTTTACTCAATCCTCTGCCGATAGGCAGTTCCCTGGGCAAGCCATCGTGCTTACGCCCAAGGTGCCCTCCGAGTTTTCCACGCATCTTAACTATCTGGTTTATCGAAGGTGGATTATTTGTTGGCTTTGAGCGCTGCTGAAGAACCCAGATGCCCTCCCATCCCTGGCGGTCGAGTAGTTTCCACAGGGCTCAGAAGAGAGGCTCTGCGCCCGCGCTAGGCTCGTGAGATATTGTATTCTCCACCCCACGATGATCAATAGGCTGGTTCTTCGAGATTTTCAGTGAGTAGCTTGTTGATTCTTTGAAATATCAATTTTCCCTGCGATGAAGTATAGCATGGTGATTAAGTTATCTGGGTTTCTAAATCCTCTGGTTTTTCGTTTGACTGCAGAGAAGACTGCAGTCTCATCGTCTTTTTGTTTATCATAGTGCCGCGGTATTCAGCGGAGCTAAAGGACTATAGGAGATACTACTTGGTTTCAACCCTGACACGTATAAACTGAGCACTCTCCCCGCTGATATCGATTCGATTTGTAATCGCTTCAAAATCACCATCGAGACTTTGAGGAGAGAGTTCAACAGCCCCAGCATCCTGCCAATCATCTGCAGTCAGGTCTGTGGTAATTTCCAATAAATAGAGCAGATTACTTCCAGGCGTAGTGCGTCGTGGATATACAAATTCAAAATACGAAATCCCCCCCTCTATCAGCATCGAATGACTCATGGGATGCCCGCCGTCTGCAGCGCTTAAAGGATCCCCGCCAAACGCATATTCTTCCAGGTTACTGTGCGCATCACCATCGGGGTTCGCCGTTTCAAGCGCATCGGATTCGCTCAGGCCATAGCCAGCGATCCATGGTGCATATGCAGTTTGAGATGTTCCATAGAGCACTAGATCGTCCATCCCGAGCTCACCCGAGTAACTTCCAGTCTGCTGAATCACGATCGTCAACAGAGATCCTGTGCCTTCAATCGTAGAGTTGAACGTAGAGAATCCATCCAGAATCAATGCATCTGCTACGCCATTCACGTAGCCCTGAGCGCCATTATTTTTCGAGACTGTCCGACCGTCTTCCATTGTATAACTGGGGTTGGTTGTATTCTTGGCGACTGAAAAGATATCCTGCGCAGCGCTACCATCAATTGAAGCGGTGACCAACAGCGTTGAAAGATAGTTATCTGAGGCAACCCAATCCATCGTCATATGCAGATCTCCATATCCACTGATATCGAATGTATAGGTGAGCGTCTTCCCTGCACTTCGTTCAATGCCCAGAAAGTTATCTGTCTTACTGGACTCGAGATAGCCGATCTCATCAATGGAATCACCCGCGTCACCATTCTGTAGATACAGTGACGTGTCTAAAATGTCTGGATTCGCGACCGTGGCTCGATTGACGATATCCCATGTGGCAGTCGCACTGTTCTCCGTGCTTGAAAATGTGCGGCTTAGATAGCGCTCTGAACCGTCAAAGTTATCCTGCCCGAGGATCTCCTCATCTGCGCTATACTTCCAAATCAATTGCGCCTGCTCGGTTTCGACATTTACCCACACATCCACGTGCTCGAAAGAGCGCGTATAGATGGTGCCATCCTTAACTGGCGGACCTAATGGAGGCCCTAGAGGGTGACTAAACTCTGGCAACCAACTGGTATCCCATACCCAATCATCTTTGGTGGCATCTACTGATCCTCTAAAATTAAAGTAAGCATTGGTTTCTGCAATGATCAGGAAAATCGCGAGCCGATAATCCAAGGCAGCCGCGAGTTCTGCCTCCGAAGTATCCGGTCCTTCACTGATCATAAAAACCATTTTCCCTTTCGAGAGTGCTTCGCGCATTAACTGTATACTCGTCACGCGAGCTTCTGCCTCGGTTTGTGTTGGCACGCTGTCACGGTTCGCCAATTCCCAACGCTCGAGATAGCTCCCGTCCTGCAGTTCCATATGCGCACGACCGGCATAGTTCCGTTCGTTCCTCAAGGTATTGCCGATGAACAGTTTGCCCTGCGCCTGTAGCCCCTGACTCAATGCATCCAACATTGTCATATAATCGGAGACAGGCTGTCCGCCGGCATCGTAAGCAGATCGATTCTTCTCCGTCACCTTATCGACTAAGACACCATCAATCATCGTATTCGCAGTCATACTTAGCACCGATTTGACCCACCAATCCCTCAATTCAGGAATGGCATAATTATGCGTGTAATAAAGATCTTTAAACAAAAAGACGGACTCCGCTCCGTCTCCATCGACGATACGATTACTCCATTCCCATATATTCTCATCATACTCTGCATCCGATTCACCGGCTCCATAATGAATATATGAGTTGAAGTAATAAATATTCTTCACTTCAGGATTAATCGCCCGAATCCGTGCGGCGACATCGCGCGTGCCTTCGTTGGTATTCGAAAACCCTGCTGAATTCGCTTTCTCCCAAACAATCAGGTCATAGTTGGTTGCCATTGAAAGGACTTCGGCATCGGTGTATGCTGTGTTTTTACGGACAATTAACCAACGCGGAACGGTGTCCCACGAAAAGGCAGGAAAGTGAGTCGAGTCAGCCTGCTCTGGATACGCATCGCCAAAGATCGGGCCTGTGACCACACTTGAATAATCAGTTAAGTCTGCCCCGACCGCATCCACATCATCTGGATGATAGACCCTTAGTTTGTAGGAAATAGCGGAAACCGCCCATTCTCGTTCGTCTGAATAGAAACTACCCGCACCCGTCACCACTGCAGTATCAGTATAGTCGAGCGCAACGCCCTGCGAATCCGCATCAAAGTCTACTGAATCCAACCCTGTTCCCTCTCCTATAATCAATCGATGAGTATTGCCCCCATTCGACTCCGCCAAAGTGATCTCTGAAAAGCCGTCGAACTCGACCAGGTAACCCGCGGATGACACGCTAAGATTCTCGACACTAAAACGCAGGCTCTCTCCGGCATCCGCATCATTGTCGCCGCCGACGCCCCAGATTATTTCAAGATCTCCTTCTTCAGCCTGCAGTGTCGTCACTCCTGCCGAACTGCCTAACTGGCTCATCGAAGACGCGCCTGCAGTCGAGCTATAGGTATAAGTCGATCCGGTAAAGCCCTCGACCCGAATATCAAACGAGAGCACATCATTGATCAAATCACCATCATAGTCGTTGCCCGTCCATGTGATCGTATAGAGCAGATCGTCGCCGTCGGAGGACTGGGTGTAACTCAAGCCCTGAACATCTAAATCAAGTAGGGATCGACCGTTATTGAGAAATAGGTTATTTGCGGTTCCAGCAGAGACGCCATCCCATGATTTTTGAACAAACCAGAAATTTGAAGCTGAATGTGGTGCCGAAGTCAGAATCAAATTGATGCTATCAGCGTCATAGCTAATCGACGCAGACTCCCCCCGACGAAGTCCCTCAAACGAAACATTATCAGGATCAAACGAACCACTCATAGAACCAAACCGAATGAGTTCGATGGTGCGAGAACCGCCAATATAGGATGAAAGATCCACACGCAGCATGGCTGTTGATGGATCAATGATCAAAGCTCCGTCGACATGAATCGAGTTCATGCCCAGTTGCCCGAGTTCCATCGACAACATCCCACTCACAGTCAAACTATCTCCGATAGTAACAGTGGCTTCATCCCCCGAGACGCTAAATATCCCCCGATTGACAGATAAGTCAGTCGCACTCAGTTGAGCATCATCACTGAGTGTGTAGCTGGAATTCGATGTCGCAGCCGCACTACTGCCCACTGACAACAACACGGAGGAAACAACTCCAGCGGAGTGATCAACGATGCCTCTATTACCATTCGCATCCGACCCCAGATCAAAAGATCCGACGTTCAACAGATCAGCTTGGATCGTGAGCGTGGCGTCGTTGATAATCGAAAGGTTGAATACATTCACGGGATCGTGATCTTGGACCACATACGGCGTGTCCACTGCGCCATCTAAAAACACATGATGACTTGCAATACTCCCAGGCAAACGATCACCCGACCAGTTGCTTGCAGTGTGCCAACCCACATTCATCACCGCTTCATTGTCCCAGTCTAGATTGACTGCGTAAAGCGATTGGAGTGTCAGGATAGCGCTAATTCGAATTAGGGTATGCTTCATGACTTGATTACAATTGTCTTAAGTATAAAACTATTCGGGGTAGTATAAGTATGGGGGTTGGGGTGTAGGTTCTTTGACGCTTCAACAATCGACCAACTGCAATGTGATCATTTCAGAGCCATGTCCCTCATTATATCATAATATCTAGTCCCGTATACCCCATTTTAATGGGGGGTGCTGGTGCTTCGGTGCTGTGCTGAGGATCGGCTGACGGCGCGGAGGCCGTCCCCCCCAAGATGCATTAGTTGTTCACTCAACTCCTTCTGGATCTGTGCATACTCGCGATCATCGATCTGGTTGTTAAAGGCTCATTTGGGCTCTTTCAACATTAGTATTCTTCGTGGAGTGTTTCTGATGCGTGAGCTCTCGTGTAGAATGATGATTCCGTCAGTGGGACATGAAAAAGTCCGGCACACTTTAAAAGCATGCCGGACTCCTAACGATGACCTACCCCTAACGTAGATCATCAACCCTATAACACTAATGAAAATTCATTTACAGAGTCGCCCGCCCGTAAGATCTAACGACGACGGCGAACCATCACAGCGACCAAACCAGTGAGACCCGCGAGTAGCGCATAGGTGCCTGGTTCTGGGATGACGCTACCGTTCAAAGCAAAATCGTCATACTCGACGCTACGGGCGGTTGAATTCGAGTAAGTATAAATCCTGAATGTTGTAGCTGCTACTAGATTATCAAACGATCCACCGGAAAGGCTAATACTGACTGGTGTCCAATCGCGAACTGTCGTGAGATCTGCAGTTCCCAGGTCAGTTGCAAAGCTATCCACACTGGATCGAACAACATAACCGCGGGCTGTGCCTGAGCTGCCACCCTTTGCAGCATTAAATGTCAAACTCGTGAAAGTCACGGCCTGTGATGCATCAGGAGTAATGGTGAATTCGAAGTAGCTATCATTCGCCACTGCAAGCGCCGCGGTGCTTGTGAGCGAATTAGTGGGAGCTGCCTGAAGAACGGAGTCAGAAGCATATCCGAAATCATCGATTATAAAAGTGGAAAGCGATCCATTCGTGACATCTGAACCAGAAACCCCCGATGCAACCGTGGTCGTGCCAAAGGTCGTAGAACCGGTTGTTCCAAAGTCATAGCCAACTAGCACATCAGCGGTGGCATTCGAAGTTTGAAAAAGAGCCACGCATGCTATAAGCATCGCGGAAGATTTTGATCTGATTGAGGAATTCATGGTGTGTGCGGTTGATGATCAGTTTGTTTAGTTTGAAAACTAAATGGAGACGTTGGAAGATTACCACGCCTCGGGCATGGTGCATATCCCAATTTAGTGGGATATGTGTCAAAACATTGGCATTCCCTTCGATGCAGTCCTAGATTCATGCACAGGTGACTCGGTGGCCACCCATCAACCTAGAAAAGAGCAATCAGAAGCCGAACACTAAAAGTCCGACACACTTAAACAAGCATGTCGGACTCAAACCATGACCTACCACTAACGTAGATCATTAACCCATAATTTAAATACTACTTCTAGAATACAATTTTAACCATATCCGGAAGTTTCGTTTCCATCCGACGAGGTAAAACGACTCTCAGTGTTCCATCGTTAAATTCGAAATTCATCGATTCGCCCGTTCTTAGTAACGTTACTAATTTCGGCTTTGTCACATCATTAATCAAAACCAAATTATTCGTATCAGGTAAGGAGTAATAAATATTCCCCCGCTTCGTCGTGAAGTTCTCAGTCTTATCCAAGGTCGGTAGCGGTGCGTCTTGATCGACGTCATAGGTGGCTTCGCTCGAATGCTTCATCCACTCGCTCATTTCATCACACAGCGTGTAATACCACTCCATCATCTCACCATTACCACGCGGCGGGATGTTCACCAGTAGGTTGCCGCCGAGCGAGCGACAGCGCACCAGTTCAGTCAACAACTTGTTCGTATCCCAGTGGTTGGTTTCACACTCAACGCCATAGTGCCAATTCGGCGTGAAAGTGTTTTCCGACTTGATGCACAGCTCCCACCAATAACCACATTCATTGCTAATCTTCACCTTTTCACTGACGCCATGATGCTTTCCTTCCGGCGTTGCGATCATACCGCGTGCTACGAATATATTCGGCTGTAGCTGAGCCAGTTCCTGTGGCGTCATAATGACACTGCCATCCCACCACATCATATCGATGTCGCCATACTGAGTCATCAGTTCGCGAACCTGTGCGGTGGACTCGCTTTTTTCCTCAGGAGAACTCGTAGCCATGAGCGGAATCAAATCGTTAGAGGCGTCGATCCGCTCATGCTTGTAGTTCAGCCTGAACGCATCGATTGGCGGATTCATGAATTCTCGATTCTTATAGTCATAATGCCAATTCGGACCCGAATAATAGAGCCCGACCCGGAGGTTATACTTACGACAGGCTTCTACATAATCCTTCACCAAATCGCGCCCCTGCATGTGATCGCCCGTGTCCCAAGTCCCGTGCTCACTAGGCCAGAGGCAATACCCATCATGATGACGCGCAGTTAGGACAGTATATCCAAAACCAGCTTTGGAGGCAGCCGCCATCCATTTATCCGGATCATAGCGCTTAGGATTCCATGTTTCCGCTACGGCAAACATATCTTCCGGCAAAATAAATTCACGCCCAGCGTTTTCCTTTCCTTTGGACCAGACCATCGCCCATGCCTCGCCATTATTAGGCTCCACACCCGCGGGACCCCAATGGAGAAAAAGGCCCAAGCCCGACTTACGAAACCATTCCCATTCGGGATGCGCAGCAGCATCGATCAATTTCCCGCTGACCTTGTTGTGCATATTTTCCCGCGCCCAAGTCCGCAGTTCCTCTGTCGTCATCGATTGCCAAGGTTTGCCCTCAACGCCCTGATGCTCCTTCTGCTGAGCTAACTTATATGGATCTTCCGCCAGATCTTTATCGATCGCAGCTGAAAACCCGTGACTTCCCGACAGCATCAGTATGCCTGCGAGACCTGTATAAAACCATTTTTTACTCATATTGATTCATGTCGCCCACATTGCTGGGGCTGCCTCTGACTAGTGATACTACTAATATTTCAGGAATTTCGCGATACAACGTATAGACTACAACGACTACTCCTGCGTATAAGGTTTGTCGTTATACATCATTAATTTGTAAGAACCATCCGCCTGCTGCTCGACCATCCAAAGCCCGGTATTATCCAAGCCCCTTCTGGCTTCTCCGGTGGGTGCTTCTTGAAGCAATAATTTCAACAGCGACACCCCAGCGCTATTATGTCCTGCAACCAGAATAGACTGATCAGAATCACCGCAACGCTCCTCTATCAATTCGATCGCATGTAGCGTGACATGCTTCATATACGCGACCTTCTCGTTATCGGTGCTATCTCTAGGATAGCGCTTGTAGTTCTTCTCGCCTCCCGAACGAACCGAAAAGAGGTCTGTCTCGTTTTCTGGGATAACAATGGTGTCGCCTTTGTTTAAGATCTCGATCGTCACGTCTGGTATCTCATCCGAAAGGATCGTCACCATCCCCTTCCCCTCCCTCAATTCAGGCCAAACTTCGGCCTGCTTATTGGTCACTTTCAGATAAGGTGCGATCGTATTACGCACACGCCACATGGGGCTGGTGATCACAAAATCGAAATCATACTGTTGAAGCTTTTCGGTAGCGCTGACCACCTGCGTGAGCCCTTTAGGGGTGAATGCATTCGGATCGCCGACATAAGCGGGCCATTCGGACTTCGGAATACCTTTTTTCTCCCAGGTGCTTTTAACATTATGCCCACCTTCAGCATGGCGGATATAGTATATTTTGAGACCGGCGTCCGCCACATTGGCGCACAGAACAGACAAGGCTAGTGTTAGAATTAAATATGGTTTCATTGTATGATGTTCTTTCGTGAATTTTAAAGGTAAAGCAGTGCGAAAACCGATGACTACTAATGGCTGCGCCCATCGCCCTCGAAGTAATTCGCATGCCCAGGCAAGCGTTCGGTCTTCTTGCTCAGCCCAAACAGGTTACGCTCAGCTTCGGAAACTGGCAGCGGCTGTATGGATAAATCCGTATCAGCAAGCGCGCGCGTGCTAAAGATCGCACGATCGCCCTTCTTGAGCGCGATTTCATAAAACCCTTCACTCAGCACTGCAACCTGCGCATCTGTAGCCACCGCCCCGTTGATGGTGATTTTAGGGCTCTCGATCCCTGGTTGAATCACGCACGAAGAGCCCACTTCACTCGTCACAGAGACAAACTGTGTCACGCCAGCGACTCTCTTCGAACTAACGAGGAAGGCGCCTTGAGTTCGCAAATCTTCGAACGCAACATCGGTCCAACGTTCCGGCACACCAGCGAATACACGAATCTTCCCACCCCAGCTTTGTAACAACATATCATGCATCGAAGTCGCATAGGAGAACGGGCTTTCAATCACAGGATTGTATCCGACCTCTGCATACATCGTCGAGGGAGACACACCGGGATGCTGAATAAACATATTCAAATAGTCCAAGGCCGTGTCACCATCGCCCAACCAAGCATACATCGAAGTCGCTCCGGTGCAGGTATAGCCAGTCACTTTAGTGCCACCAGCGCTGGTATCCGACCCGTTGATAGAGACATCGAGCCAATGATCCAAGGTGGTTCGCAGTAGTTTTTCGTCTGCCTCATCTTCTGGAGTGATCACCGCCAGCGGATAAAATCCAAGCAAGTGCGAATAATGGCGATGCGGTTTAGAAAAGGGAATATCCTTTCCGATCCGCAATCCATTTTCATCCACTTGAAACTCAACCAGATGATCCACTATATTTTGCCATTCGTCGCTCAGTGGATCATTGAGCTTAAATTCCTGATTCAAATCTAACAACATCTGACAACTCCAACGCACCAGCCCCAGGGTAAAATTGATATCCTGCCCACGACCAGGATGATATTCAGGAGACCAGCTCTTCTTAATGTGAATCGTTTCATCCTCCGATGCCACCGGGTTCTCCTTGAGATAGTTGAGGTAGCCGTTCACCGCCTGACGTAAAACCGGGAACAGCCCATCACGCATCCGTTCGCGATCGCCCGCGTATTCGCAGTGCAACCAATAATCGTGCAGCAGCCAAACGAGCATGTCCGGAAAGCTATAGTCAGCGACCATATCCTGTGGAAAACAAGCGCCTAGCGTCGCACTGTCTTTCCAGCCCTTCGGCGCATTACCTGACAGGTTGCCCGCATACTTATCAATGTTGTTTACCAAGGACTCACCTGCTTCGAGGCGGTTCGCAGTGAGATGTGTCCAATAGATCAACTGCACATTGAGATCGCCCCAAACCATCGGCCAGAAGGTCTTATTATACCACGGTCCCATCAGATCCAGAATCGGACCATTACCACGTGTCGCCGAGGCGAACTTATACATTTGTATCCAATAGAACGCTTCCTTCTCTGCATCATTCACAGTGAGGAAACTCTTCGGGTAATACTCATGCCACCACGCTTGATGACTCGCAAAGAAAGTCTCGTCCGTTAACTGTTGGCGCGCGGCTTGCAGGTTTGTCTTCACTGTCTCGAAACTGTTCTTCTCTGGAAAACTGTGATGCACACTAATCATGGCGAGTTGCTCTCCAGTGGGCTCTCCTTGGAGCTCCCATCCGGTCGTCGTTTCTCCTCGATGCTGATACAGCGGCTGAAAACAGAAATTAATACCGTCCTCTTCACTCAAAGTCGGTTCATCCGGCAGCGGGTAAGGCGCAGTGCGCATGTTATCCCAATACGAGGATCCTTTGGGGCCACCGCCCTCATCGAGGATCCCTCTGACAGAGGAAAATGGCACATCGGGGTGCCATGTAATTTGAACTGACTCCCCTCCTTTGGCATCCGTCTCGAAATAGATCACGTCGGTTAGGGTATGTGTCAGACCACGCACCGCATAGGAGCCTTCGGTCGTCTCAACCGTGCCAGTCAGTTCGGCATTCCAGAGATCCATGCGTAAATCCATACCCACGATAGCACCCTTTGACTCTAACTTAAAGTGCCCCAGCGGCAAACGACAGCGCTTAATCCACAGCATCTGCTTACCCTCATGCGGCAGGCGATGGTCGTAGTAATCATGCCGTCCCACATGTAGGCCAATCTGATTCTTCGCATCGCCTTCCTTTTGATAAAACAGGAATCCGATATTCCCATTGCCCGTATACGGCGCTACTTGCCAGCAATTCGGCGTGCGATCCCAGAGCATGTCGTGCTGCCCGAGAAACTGACCATAATCAATATTGGACTTCGCCTGACTAAGTGACGGGCACGCTAGTAGTAACAGAATGAATTGAACAAGGTATAGCAGACGCTTTCGCATGATGTAATTTAGGATGTTGATATTTGACCGCTCGGCCGATCATCAAAGTTGCTGGTTAGCGACGGCTCCCGCATGAAAGTCTTCCGTTTGCTTACGCAGTTTCGATAAAATTTCAGCGTATTCCGGATTGGAGACGAGGTCGTTCTGCTCATATGGATCGTTCTCCAGATCATAGAGTTCTTCGATCACCGGATCGTGCTCATTATAGATGAAGTATTTGAAGCGCTCCGTGCGAACTCCTCTGGAACGGTAGGATTTATTCTCGGCTATCAACTGCTGGTTCACCTCATCCAGATTCTCCACCTTCTTATTGCGCGCGCTGAACATATCCTGCAGGAACAGATTCTCCATAAAGACGGCATCACGCCACACCGACATATCCTGAGTCTGATTTAAAATGCTGGTCAATTCGCGTCCCTGCATCCGTTGCGGCACTTCCACATTCGCCAAGGAAAGAATCGTCGGCGCCATATCGGTGGATGAAATCATTGCTGCCTCACGCCGACCTCGCTTCTCTTTCGGAACCCGGCCATCAAAAATAATCAACGGTTGCTTCACCGCTTCTTCGTAAAGAATACATTTATCAAACAGCCCCTGAGATCCGTGAAACCTGCCGTTGTCACTGGTATAGATCACGATCGTGTTGTCCAAGACTCCCATCTCTTTGAGCTTTTCCATGAGCCTACCTACCTCCTGATCCACTGTGTATCCTTGTGTCGCAAAACGTCGGGCAAGCGTCTGATAGAGTTCCGGCGTGGAGGTTCTGGCCTTATGCAGCCAGTAACCGCGCGCATTATTTTTGACGACATCGGGCAAGGACGCGTTCTCCCCTTCCACCCAGTTGGCTGGAACGGAAAACACCTGATCCTTAAAGATCTCCGTATGCGGCCCATACATGTCTTTATCTTTGTCATTTTTCACGGCGTCGAAACTGACCGAGATACAGAACGGCTGCCCCTTCGGCTGCGTGTCCAAAAAGTGAATCAGCGCATCACCTTTCTTGATCGTGCGCTCTTTAGGATCACGGTCGCCGCGGAAGATATGCCTCAGGGCCGCATCGTCCTTCGGCAACATCTTACCTCCTACCGCGTAGTAATCGAAATAGTCTTCTGGCTTCACGCCTTGGGTGTAGATGTTGAACTTACCGACAAATCCCGTGCGATAACCCGCTTGCTTGAGTCTGGCCGGATAGGTGTCGTCGAAATCTTCCGGTGTTAGCTTCACATCAAACGGATAAGTGAAACCCGCCTTGTGATTCGCAAAATAACGGCCTGTCATAATCGTCGCCCGACTGGGCGCACAGATCGCGACCGCCTGATAGGCGTTATCAAAGATCACCCCTTGCTCGGCCAGTTGATCGATATTTGTGGTCTGAAACTCTGGACGACCGTAACAGCCGAGAGTATCCCAACGTTGGTCGTCGGTCATCAGGAAGACGATATTTGGCCTGTCCTGAGCCTGCCGAATGGGCTTCTCGCGTGAAGCTGCTTGGGTAAAGGCATTTCCTGTAAACGTGAGCAGGATCACCGTTGTTACTAAAATATTTTTCTTTTTCATAAAATTCATCTCATTATTGTTGGCTATCCATTCTTCAATAAATCGTGCGTGGCACACGAGGATTTGGGCCGATATCGACATCCCAAGCGTTTTTCTGCTGTGACCCGTCTGTGCTGCGACCATGATCGACATAGTTACGAAGCAAGGCTGTCAGCGCCTCCACTCGTTCGGGATGCTGCGCCTGCAGATTGTTTGTTTCGCCTAGGTCAACCGCCAGATTAAACAACTGCACCTCCGGCGAACCCTCAGGCTCTTTACCTGGCATAGGATAGGTCCAACCACCCGATCCACTGCAAAGAACAAGCTTCCAGTCACCTTGACGGATTGCAAACGAACCATTGACGGAATGATGCACCACGGCACTACGTTCGACTTGCGATGAGTCTTTCAAAGTCGAGAAGAACGAAACACTATCCACGCCCGAATTATCAGCCAAGCTCACGCCCAAAATCTCCGCACACGTTCGGATGAAATCCGTTTGGCAAGTCAGGCGACTTGTTACAGAATTTGACTCTACGACGGCCGGCCAACGAACGACGAAAGGCACGCGGTGCCCACCTTCATAGATATCGGCCTTATGCCCACGCAAGTTTCCGTTCACCAAATGCCCCTTCTTCTTCAGAGCAGGAATCCCCGCAGACGGAGACGCTCCGTTATCCGCGGAAAAGATCACCAAGGTATTCTCCGCAAGGCCATTCCGATCTAAAGCGTCCAGCACTTGACCCACTACCCAATCAGTCTCCATCAGGAAGTCACCGTAACGACCCAGTGAAGACTTCCCTTGCCAATCCTCGCTGGGAACAACAGGGGAATGCGGCGAGGTTAAGGGCACATAGAGGAAAAAGGGCTTATCTGTTTTCGCATGCGTATCGATGTAAGCGACGGACTCACGAGCAAAGTCCTTCAGGCATTGATTCGCTTGAAAATTGACATCCATCGGCCCTTCGCGCCCACGTTTTTTGATAATTTGCTCAGTAGTCAGCGCAGTCTTATTTTCAATATAAAGATAAGGCGGCATGTCCAAAGACGCCGCAATCCCCCAGAAAGAATCAAACCCGTGCGATGTGGGCGTATCTATAGCTGGCTTACTGAAATCAATATCCCACCCCTGGTGCGGCTTTTTCCCAGGGCCATACTCGTAATCCTTTATATACTGCCACTTGATGCCTAAGTGCCACTTCCCTACCATGGCTGTGTCATAGCCATTCTCATTGAACAGTCTGGCGACAGTCGGCTCTTCAGGCTCAATCAATGGAGCGTAATCCGGATTATTAAAGACCACACTCGCTAAACGCGTCCGCCAACTGTAGCGACCAGTTAATAAGGCATAACGCGAAGGTGTGCAAACGGCCGAAGCAGAATGCGCATCGGTAAAACGCATGCCCTCCGCTGCCATGCGGTCAATATGCGGAGTCGCGGCCAAGCCTCCATTATGTGAGACATCCCCTATGCCCATATCATCGGCATAAATAAAAATCACATTCGGCTTAGTCGTTTCAGCTTCGGCTAAGGAGCCCAAAAAAGCACCGAAAGTCACCGACAGAGTGACAATGGAAGATCTTGTTAAAAAACGAATTGATTCAGAGATTTTTTTCATAAGTTTACTACCTCCTTGGTTCTGTTGCCTCAGCGTATTCAGGTTTAGCAATCAGGTTGTTTACCTTTTGCTATCCTTCTTCCAGAGATCCACTTCGGCATCATTCTGCTGAAGTTCACCGGGGGTGCTTCGTCCGTCGGCGACTTGCTGTTTGAGCAATGCTAAGAGTGTTTCCACTGTTTCAGGATACTCATTTGCGAGGTTCGTGGTCTCCGCGATGTCGTCCTGCATATTGTAGAGCTGGAATTCGGCCGCTTTGTCTTTTGCGCCCTTCGCCTTATTATCTGGCATCAGAATCAATTTCCAGTCACCGGATCTCACAGCAAAGTGCCCCTTGATATCATGGTGAACAATATTTTCGCGCACGACCTGAGGCTCCTTGCCGTGTAATACTGGGAGGAAGCTGATACTGTCTTCCGCCGTATTGTTTGCGTAATCGTAGGCGAAGTATTCCGAAAACGTCGCAAAAATGTCTGTCATGCAGATCAACTGATCACTCTTCGTCCCCGCCTGAACCACTTCAGGCCAGCGGACGATGAACGGAATGCGGTGACCACCATCATAGATGCTTGCCTTCTTATCCCGGAGTGGCCCTGAAACAGAATGCCCAAACTTTAGGAATTTTGACGGCGACTGGTGGCACCCATTATCCGTGCCGAAGATCACAATGGTATTTTCCTTGAAACCATTCCGCTCGTTTGCTGCCAAAACCTGCCCAACCGCATCGTCGGTCTGCGCAACGAATTCTGGATATTCCCCTTCAATACCGCCACGGCCTTTCCATTCTTCTTTCGGGACGACCGGAGCGTGTGGTGAATTCATCGGGTAGTAGAGAAAGAAGGGTTCCTCGGAAGCCTTCGCCGCGTATTCATCAAGGTAACTCACCACCGAGTTTGTCAGTCGATCCATCATTTCGCGGCAGTCGACATATTCGATGGTTGTATCATTCTCGATCAAGCTGCTCATGGAGCCGGAATGATGAAATCCGAGGAAGTAATCAAAGCCACGGGTCACAGGACCATCCACAATACGTGTGCCGACCGGACTGCCTACATTCCACTTATCTTTTAAGCTTTTCTTTTTCTTCGCGTCCTTGGGAGTCTCATACTCAAAATTCAAATGCCATTTACCGAACATGGCAGTCTGGTAGCCCTGCTCCTTAAAGAGCGAAGCGAGCGTCATGCGATCCGGCGCAATCAAACACGGCTTCCCGCCTCCAACCACACGGCTTTGATGCGTTGAGCGCCAGTTATAACGCCCCGTCAGTAGCGCATAACGCGAAGGCGTGCAAACGGATGCACTGGTGTGGGCATCCGTGAACATCATGCCTTCATCGCAGAGTTGATTCAAATGAGGCGTCGGCACTTTCGACGCCTCGGGATGAAAGCGCTGGATCTCGCCATAGCCCATATCGTCGGCGTAGAAAAAAACGACATTTGGGCGTTCTGCCGCCTGAACGGCGACCGTAATAGTGGCGTATGCCACCGCTGCTAATTGGAGTAATTTATATTTCATAGTCGCAGGCTGGTTTAAGGTCTCTCTGGAGCGCAGCCTTCGCCTGCGACATAACGCTCCAAGAGCCCACGCATCGCAGCCACTCGTTCTGGGTTTTCATTGTAGAGGTTTTGAGACTGTCGCGGGTCGTCTTTCAGATTGAAGAGCAAGCCGGGCGTATCTTTCGGAAAAGTCGTTAGATCGAAGTGTTCGAGGTATGCCTTCGGTGCGGATCGATTGGCTCCTGTATGCGTGTTGATGAATACCCAGTCCCCTTGGCGTAAGGCATATTTACCCTTCGCTGTATTTTGCACCGTTGCGACGCGTAACGGACTCGAGTAATCCTCACCTGCCAATACGGGCAGCATGTTGTAACTGTCGATGCCCACCTCACCACTGAGATCATATCCGGTGATCGCGGCAAAGGTCGCGGCAAAATCGACCTGACTCACCACTTCATCCGAGCGGGTTCCGGCTTCGATACCAGCTGGCCAGCTGACAATGAACGGCACCCGATGCCCCCCCTCATAGAGATCCTGCTTCAGGCCCCTAAATTCACCGGAGCTCCATTGGTCAAATTCCTGAAGTCGCTTGAAGGCATGACTTTCAGTCCCGTTGTCAGCGGTAAAAATGACGATAGTATTTTCGGCGAGACCTTTCTTTTCCAACGCGGCCAGGACCTTGCCGACCATCGCATCGGTCTCAATGACAAAGTCGCCATAGTAACCCGCCTTGGAGGTGCCATGAAATGCCTCATTGGGGACAATCGGATAATGCGGCGAGTTGAATGCGAGATAGACGAAGAAGGGTTGATCCGCAGTTTGCTTTTCGATCCACTCCACCGTTTTCTCAGTCGTCGTCGGCAAGATGTCATACGGGTTCCACCCCTCGGCCATCGGGCCTTTTCTAAAGCCTCCACCACCAGCAAGTGGCTTTGACTTAATCACTGGCTTTGTCGGTATCGTCAGAAAGCGATCATTTTCGATCCAGCAATAGGGAGGGAAATTGATGGTGCCATCGCCAAAGTAGTAGTCAAAGCCTTGATCGAGCGGTCCGCCTAGAAAGCGTTTAGACCAATCGTAGGACTCTGCCTTAGGATCCCTTGCCTTCACTCCAGGCTTACGAATGGAATCCCAATCCCAGCCGAGATGCCACTTGCCAAAAGCACCCGTCGCATAGCCCTGCTCCTTGAACATACGGGCAATGGTAAACTCCCCGGGTTTGAAAACCGATTTCTCAAACGCATTCACAATACCATGAAAGCGACGCCAATGGTGCTGCCCCGTGAGCAATGCATAGCGGCTCGGCGTGCAAATACCCGACGAGCTGTGCCCGTCGGTAAACGTCATCCCTTGTGCGGCTAAGCGATCAATGTTTGGCGTTTGAATCTTCGCTTCGGGGTCACCGTAGGAGACATCGCCCACGCCCATATCATCGGCGTAGAGAATGACCACATTCGGCTTCGAGGCTTCGGTTTTGCTCAGGACGGGCGAACTCATCACAGGTGGACGCGAAGCCCACGCCGAAGCCGTGAATAGAGTCGCCAACAAAGCGACTACGAAGTGTGAGGTCTGGAGTTTCATAAATTAGGATCAGGATCGAACATGGAGCAGACAAATGGGGTAGTGATTAAGTCTAACAAGATAAAAGACATCCGTCTATCGCATGTTCAAGTGAGGCAACGCACGACAGCGAAGAACGGTAATCTCACATTCTACTATAACCTACTCCAGTCGTCTACCCCCTCGTTTACGGGAGGCTTCAACGGAGCCCTTACATTGCTCGTAGTCGATCGCCCCCTGGGCGCACACTGTGGAGGTAGGGCGTCTCGCCCTACGCATGACCATGCCGCAACTAGGGCATGATGCGCTTGCTCCACCGACCAACCACAGTTGGATCCTCTTTTACCGCCCGTTGCACTAGAGTGATACAAAGAGGATCTGAATATTTTACAACCGCTGTCGCTAGAGGGCCCTTGCGGGCGAGGTTTGGGGAGAAAAACGTGTCTTTGACTGCACGAAGCACGCGAAGCTGATACGAGTCGACGGAGCTCTGACGTAGACGGTGAAGCACATCATTCTCCCGAACTCCCCTACTCAACGGCCTGATATACTGAATGACCCAGAGTTTGAACCGCGGATTTCACGGATCCCACGGATTAAAATTGATTTAAATGATTCAGAGCAGAAGCCATCCGCGTTCATCTGCGTAATCTGCGGTTAAACCTAAAAAGATGAGTTTAACCGTTAATGAACGTCCAATATGGGAAAGAAATGAATGTTCACAACCGCGACGCTAGAGCGGGGAGTTTGGGAGAAGAAAGTAATAACTCACAGTGTGAACTCCCCCCCCCCTCGCCCGACACGTCCGCCGTAGCCTCGGCGAAGGAGGAAGGGCTCTCTAGCGCAGCGGTTGTAACAAACAAACCGAGCCAAGGAAAGATAAAGCACTTGCCGAGAGAGAACCCAGAAGGCACGCTCGAATCCATATCCAGAAGCTGCTGGTCAATCCCATTCACGCCCCAAAACATCCGATACCCACTTAAACTTTTAAGCCCTCAGGCGGGGATGCCAGAGCTCGACGTTCTCAGAACAGAGAGCAGTAGTAAAAGAATTGCGTCGTCATCGACACGCATCACTACAGTTGCGGGATAGCCTAGTTTTCCGAATACTCCTCGTAAAGGTTCTCCGTATCCTTTCGTAAAGCTTCAAGGACACTCGCATACTCTGGATTGGCGGCGAGATTGTTCATCTCCAGCGGATCTTTTTCGATATCATAGAGTTCTTCAATCGCTGGAGTATGCTCGAAATACACGAAGTATTTATACTTCTGCGAGCGGACGCCTCGACTGCGATAGGAGCGATTGTTTTCAATCATATCGGCGTTCAGAGCCGCGTGGTCAATTTTGACTCCTCTAGGTTGGCCGCGGCCCGCCTTGAACATTTCCTCGATGAAGAGGTTTTCCATAAAGACGAATTCCCTCCAGTCAGTGAGGTCGACGGAGCCATCAAGAAATCCAGTGAGGCTCACGCCCTCAACCTTCTCCGGGATTTCCACACCTGCGAGCGCCATGATCGTAGGAGCGACGTCGGTGGAGGAAACCATGGCATCCACACGGGCTGCCGGCTGTTTGCCGACTTTTCTGCCGTCCCAGATAATCAGAGGCTGCTTGACCACGTCATCATACAAGATCGCCTTGTCATAGAGACCATGAGAGCCGTGGAAGCGACCATTGTCACTGGTATAAATGACCACGGTATTATCCTTCACTCCCATCGCTTCAAGCTTGTCCATAAGGCGTTTCACTTGGCGATCAACGGTATAGCCTTGGGTGGCGAAGCGACGGACGATTTTTTGGTAAAGCTCTGGTGTCGATGTGCGGTCCAAGTGCATTCGACCACCCCTGCAATAATCGAGCACTACTTTGGGTAGTTTCTCATTCTTCCCCTCAACCCAATTCCCATGAACCGTCATCTCCTGATTAACGAAGACTTCCGTGTCAGGCCCATACATGTCGCGATCACTATCATTCTTCACAGCATCGAAGCTCACAGACAGCATGAAAGGTTGATCCTTCGGCTGGGTGTCCAGGAAATGGATCATCGCGTCCCCTTTGATGATGGTTCTCTCCTTCGGATCGCGATCCCTGCTGTAGATTTTTTCGAGCGTTGCATCCATAGGCCAGATCTCCCCGTTGGGAGCCGTTTTTGATTTGAGCGCGAGGAAGTCGAAGCTGTCATGCCAACTCGCCCGAGGAATGCGAAATCCAAATTTGCCGACAAATCCAGTGCGATACCCGGCTTTCTTCAGGAGTGCAGGGTAAGCGTCTCCAAAGTCCGGGCCGCTCATGCCCTTGTTGTGTGGATAGGCGAAACCGCTCTGATGGCTGGCAAAGTAGCGGCCAGTCATCATCGTCGCACGGCTGGGGCAACAAATTGCCACAGCGTAAAAGGCATTATCAAAAGTGACGCCCTCTGCGGACAGCTGATCGATGGTTTCGGTCTTGAACTCAGGACGACCGTAGCAACCAAAGCTGTCCCACCGTTGGTCATCTGTCATGACGAAGACGATATTTGGCCTATCCTGAGCCTGCCGCGAGGGTTTCGCCCCCTCGGCTTTGCTCAGGACAGACGGGCTCACCTCAGACGAGAGCTTTTCCGCGTTGGCTGAAGCTAGAGCAAGCAATGAGAGGATGAGTAATAATAATTTCTTAATCATAAATCGTTTGTATGTTTCACTAATCAGCGGCCAAGCAAGCGAGAGCAATGCCAGCTGCATCGACACATGATTGTCGGGAGAACTCAATCAAGCAGAGTTCTAGAAAAATTGATATAAATACTAAACTTATATCCTTCCTCTATCTATAGCGCTTTTACGCTACAAATTGATATAAGTCTCACCGCGCCCGTCGACAAACCAGCCGGAGCGTAAGACTTAGACCACTTCGCATAAAGGCAGAACTACCCAGCTCTGGAATACACTAATTAAATTCCACTAAGGCAGGAGCACCTCTAAGGATCGTTTAGTGATCCTCGTCCTCTCCCGCCTTGTCAGCCACTGAATAATCGGCTGTAGACAGAGAGGTCATCGGGTCTCCCAGTGCATCCATCGTTTCCTCCAAAAGATCCGTCATCCGGCTCAAGACACTCGTATACTCAGGATTCTGAGCAAGATCTTCCATTTCCAAAGGATCTTTGCTGAGGTTGAACAATTTTAGTTTCTTAATTTTGGGATAGGCAATTAGCTTCCAACCATCGCGTATGACCGCGCGTTGCGTGCCGATGTAAGCCCCGAAAATCGTATCGTAGTTTTTGTCCCGGCGACCATCTAGCAAAGGCAGAACGCTTTTGTAATCGATGTCTTCAGGTATCGGATGACCACTCAGTTCCAATGCAGTAGCCATCGCATCCTGAAGGTAAATCGGTGCATCAATGATGCCTCCTGCTTTCACGCCGGGTCCGACAACGATGAAAGGCGGACGCAGGGAATGCTCATACATATTCTGCTTTCCGACCAGTCCATGATGTCCGACCGCCAGACCATGATCCGCCGTGAAAATGATCCAAGTGTTGTCCGCCTTGCCCGAAGCTTCAAGCGCATCGAGAATGCGACCGATTTGCACATCCATGTGTGTAATAATCGCAAAATACTCCTGCCGGTTCACCTTGATCGCATATTCCGTTCGAGGAAAGGGCGCCAGCTTCTCATCGCGAATAACCGGCACCGCGTCTGGTCCCATGTCGGGATACAGATCCGCGTAATTTTCCGGGAGCTTGATCCGATCCAGCGGATACATATCGACATATTCTTTCGGCGCTTGCCTCGGATCATGTGGCGCATTGAAGGCCAGATACATGAAAAACGGCTTATCTGTCTGTGCTGCCTGCTCGATAAAGGCCACGCTGTCATCCGCAGCGACCTCGCTCCAGTGCTTACCACCCTGCCAAAAACCTCCTTTGGAGACATCCCACGGCTTCCAGCCCGCTTCATAGTCGGCTTCGTCTTTAGGTCGATTATAGCCTGCCACAACAGCCTTGGGCATACCGGCGCGCACATGAGTCGTGTGATCAAAGGCTTTTTTGGCGGGATACGGCACATGCCACTTCCCCGTCATATAGGTCTCGTAGCCGGCGTCTTTCATCAGCTGGCCCCAGACTTTGCGCTTCCCTTTCTTCGCATCATTCAGTGCGGCTTGCGCCTGCCAGAGAAAGGACCCAGTATTCAAGCAGGTTCGGCTTGCCATACAAACGGCCCCAGACCATGCACCCATGTTATAGGCATGCGAGAAAGTGGTGCCTTCGTTGACGAGCCGATCCAGATTCGGGGTATCAACATCGACCAAGCCAAGCGCTCCAATCGTCTCGTAGGCTTGATCATCCGTGAAGATGAAGACCACATTCGGCTTTTCATTTGCGGCGAAAAGCGAAGCACTCATGCCAGTCGCTATCAGTAGAATAAGGTTTTTATATTTCATGGTAGATTTTTAAATGGATTTGAATCCTGATAATAGGCCTTTACATGCCATCGGGTAGAGGCGGAACATTGAGCACTTCGGTAGGCTCTGGCTTGTGGTTCGTGGTGGTGCTCGCATCGCCATACCAATAGACTCCCACTCCATAGCCCATCTCTCGCTGCCCTTTGGTCCAGACTTCCATGTCAAGCTTCAGGGATTTAGAAAACGGCATCGTATCGAGCGAGCGAGTCCGGGTCTCGGTGCTGTAGCCTTTAGTCGTCTTTACTTTATCTCCCTTACTTTTACGGTTCAACTTGTTGAACGTGTGTGCCCGCGGCTGGGCATGAAACGGGTGATCGTAAAAGTCGGTGCTCGAACCGCCCCATGAGTAGGCATAATAATCCTCGGTGCCGGTGCCGAAGTTGGAAGGGAATGCTTCCCCGTCCGTCCAGATCTTCTCGTCCCCTTCACCCCACCAGCCGTCTAGTGGATTCATGATCGTCAGGGTATCGCCCACAAGCACACCGCGCCCTGCAGTCGTAATGTAATTCCAGTCCGACTTAGGCTCGGTATTGACTGGATATTGGCCGCGCCACCCTGCATGGAAGTAGAGCGAGTCTTGAGTCCATTCGTAGTCACCCACCGTTGCATTCAGTGTCACATCCACCGGCGCCTCATTTAGGTTCAAAATCGAGATCGAGCCTGCTTGCTTGTAGGGCATCACCCAGCGTGCGGTCATCGTTCCGTCCTCATCCACGGTGCGATACCAACCTTGGAAGGGGTGCAATCCAATCCCACTCCCAAAGAAATCGCCGATGGGGCACCAGACGGTTTCCTTGCCGTCAAAATTGATTTTTAATATGACTTTCCGAGTCACTTCCGGATCCGAATAGTCACCGAGCTTTACCGAAAGATGACGCACCGCAGCAGTGCCTGCCGGCAGTGCGACCGACTTCTCTTCGCCTTGGGCAAGCTGAGTTTCCAGCGAAACGGCCTGACCTGAGGTATCGACTTGAGGATTCAAAAGCTGTTCGCCGACTTTTGCCGTCAGTGGCAAAGCCGCCTCAAAGTCTTCCATCGTGAAGGATTTCACATCGACCGATTTGTCATACTCCCGGTAATGGATCTGGTAGAAGAAAGGCACACCTTCCAAGGTGATCTTGCAGCTCTTCGCATATGGGATCGGGAAAAACGATACTGCGGATCGCAGTGATTCATGCGCCAGTGGAAACGGAACCAAGCCCTTCCCTTGGAAAAGCTCGTGCTGATCCCCTTCGATCACAGGTGTATCCGAGCCATCAATGTAGACACGCCAAATAAGAGACTCGCGCCCAGGATTGCCGATACTTCGCCAAGGTATCCAACTGCGAACGACCGCACCTGGCCCTGCTACGTCCATCAAAACGACCTCTTCACGGCCGTTGTTCTCTTCGATCCGAACAAAGTTCCCATCCTTCAGGCTGCGGTTTAGATCACTATTGAAAAACCACCCTCTTTCATCTTCAGGACCAGTCAGTGATTTGCGGTTATAGCTGCTCGCCAGTTTCAGTCTGAAATCCTCTTCTGGAAACGATGCAACCGCGTCGCGATCCACCATCTCATGCAGAAGAGACTCTATCGTCACTGTTTTGGTCGCGGGTGCTCCGCCATTTGACGCACAGGCGACACCTAGTAGTAACAAGATGCTACCTGATATTAAAATGAATGATTTTTTCATGATGATGTTTTTTTAATTTTAAGTCTGGTTGAATGTCATTTCACTAATCTGAAACGGGAACGAAATAAATCGTCTGCACATTCAGTTGCGTATCGGCGCCGATCTTCGAGAACTTGATAGAGCATTTCGTATCGCCGACTTCGTTCAGGTTCATTTCACCAAGATCAATCAAATTGAACTCTTCCACAGATGGGGTCGGCTCGAATCTTCCCTTCAGCGCCTTGTCCCCGACTTTCAAATCCCCGATGACCTTCCGCTTGGACTCTAATGAGTAGCGGATCACCGCGGTATATTTACCCGGTGCCGGCACATTAAAATCCCAAGTGGCGACATCCGACGGGGCGCTCCATCCGGCGAGCACGGTGTTCTCTTTTAACGTAAGCGCACTGCCAGAAAGTTCGGCGGTGCCGGCCTGCAGAATGAGTTCGTTCCCAGTTAATTCGAGTTCATTGGTGATCTCCTTGGTTTTGAGACCGCCGCTGTATTTCAGGCGTAGCACCGTCGCGTTGGGGTGCTCGGTTGCGGATGAAAGATCCAGTTCAAGATCCTCTGAGCCCACGGTTACCGGCAGGCTCTTTCCATCATACGTGGTCGCGTCCACTTCAGCTGCAGTCACCCCACGGATTTTCAGCATTCCGTCCGTGGGCCAATCGAAAATATATGCAAAAATTTCTCCACTTTCCACATCCGCAGTCTTGGACTGGGCGAGCCTGCCCCACTTCTGCGGAATTGCAGCCAAATAATCTGTTTCATAAACGGCTTCAGTGTGCTTTTGGTTCCACTCCCCCATTTGCAACAGGAGTTCCGTTGAGGCTTCCGGCCATGAGCCATCGCCGTATGGACCCACATTCAAAAGTAAATTACCGCCCTTGGTATTGATATCGATCTGTTTCTGAATCAGCTGCTCCGCGCTCTTCCAGCGAGTATCACTCTTCTTGTAGCCCCAAGAGTGATTGACCGTCCAGCAGGCTTCCCAGATGTGATCGAGTGCCGCACCAGGTGTTGAGTTTTCCGGTGTCCCGAAATCCTTTACGGTGGGACCACGCTTGGAGTAGCGATTGTTGATAATCATTTTCGGGCTGAGCTCGCGGAGGTAGTTGTAGAGATCGGTGCCGTCCTCTTCCTGCCACCAGCGCACCCAATCCGCGTCAAACCACATAATCGCGGGGTCATAGCGCTCGATCAGTTCTTTGAGCTGACCTTTCATATAGGCGGTGTAGGCCGCCTTGTCGCTCATTGGGCTTTGGAATCCCGCTTGCTCGATTCGCTGGGTCGGATGATGCCAATCGAGGATCGAATAATAGGTGCCGAACTTGAGACCGTATTTATCACAGGCCGCCTTAAGCTCTCCGAGGATATCACGGTCGAAGTCGTTGGTATCACCGAGGTCGTATTCGGTGAGTTCACTGTCCCACAAGCAGAAACCCTCATGGTGCTTAGCAGTAATCACCATATACTTCATGCCCGCTTCTTTTGCGGTCTTCACCCAAAGGTCCGCATCCAGCTTGTCGGGACGGAAGTTCGCAGCCAGCGGGATGTATTCATCTGTTTTAATCGCTCCCCAGCGCTGAATCCACTCCGCATATTTCTGCACCGGCTTCCCTTGCCACTCGCCGCCTAGAGTCGAATAGACTCCGTAGTGGATAAAGAGCCCGAATTGCGCATCGGTAAACCACTGCATGCGCTCTTGATAGGCTACTTCGGTCTCAGGCTTTGCCTCAAGCGCTTTAAGTGGACTGAGGCTAAGACCACACATGGCCGCATAGAGTAAGAATGCTTGTTGCATGGGGGATTTCAGAATAAGTGGGGGTTGTTTCGAATGACTTAAAAGGTGATGGCGACCAGTCGGGAATGCCCATTTACTTAACAGGTTTGAGAATCGCGACATGCCCTCCGCCCATCGCCATAGCGGCAGTGAGCGTATCACCGGCCTTAACAGTTTTCTTAGAAATGGCATATGCCTCGGGATTCTCTTTGCCGTGTGTCTCCGGCGTGTCTTCGTAGAGAGTCACCTCGTAATCCACACCCGCATCGAGGAAATCCAGCGGAATTTCCAAAGTCCTCGCGGCTTCGTTGTTCGCGCTCGCGAGGAACCAGGTATCACCCGAACGGCGTCCCAATGTGAGATATTCCGCCATCTTACTGAGCGGCACGACTGTCTCGTCCCAACTCGCTGGCATCTGCTCAATCGCCTCAAACAGGTCCGCCTTCTTAAGATACTCCTCAGGCGCATCCGGCAAGGTGACGAGTCCACTGTTAATGATAATGCACCGCGCCACTTCGCTGACGACGGTGGTCACGTAGCTATTTAACTTTCTCGGACCCTTAGCGCGTTCTCCGGCGTTGATGCTGTTGATGCCGAAGTTACCATTCGACATATCAATCGGGCCACTAAGACCATTAATCATAGCGGCTTTGAGGAAGCCGGTTGGTGAAAACACGCGCCGGGCATCCTGCTGCCCATGCCCATACTCGCGGGAGATAAAGTTCGGCATAGTGCGTTCCACACCGACCATAGGAGTCGGCCCATCGTGGAAGAAGATCATCAGCTTCGCTTCCGCAGCCTTTTGAATCGCCATGCGGGTGAACCCCGGGTTATTACCACGGAATCCATATTTCATACCCTTCGCACCCAACTTGGCGTAGTAGTCGAAGATCAAATCGTCTCCAAACTTCCCTTTCTTCTGGTCATAATACAGCATGATTCCAACGCCCTTTTCTTCCGCATAGGCCATCACCTTCTCGATATCGACTTCAGGCGAAATCTCCATCTGACCGTTCTCTGCTGAGAGGAACCAGTGGTCATCGATCGTCAGGTATTCGACATTATTCCCTGCGCAGAAGTCGATCTGACGCAAGTAGCTCCTCGTATCGATGCCATACTTGAAATCGCCATTGTCATATTCGTGTATCCGCCAATCCCATAAGCCTTTACCGACCTTGATCCAGGAAGTGTCCTCGAGCTCACAGGGAGCAGCCAGATTATGCGGCACCGTATTGGCTAGAAAGCCGCCGGCTTGGTCAGCCCAAAGGATGACCTTCCAAGGAGTCACAAATGATTCTTCGGCTGCCTTCACCTTAGCTTCGTTGTGAAAGCTTCCATCTGCAAAGGAGAATCTAGCAGACCGAAACAACTCGGCAGAATAAAGATCAGATTCCAACAAAGCGACCCATGGACCTGCATCCATCTCCAGCAGGACTGGAATCGTTGAGAGTTTTCCCGCCTCCTGCTCCGTCAGAGTTTCTGAGCGAAAAGGCCCAGGCGGGTCTTTCGAAGCGCCGGTGCCTCCATACGCATTAAATTCTCCGAAAAGATTGTATTCGATGGTATGCAGAATGGCTTTGCCGGCCAAACCATCCTGACTCGGCACGGAAAAACGCATGCCAAGACCCTCATTGTAAACCTGACACAACAGCTCCACTTGCATACCGGATATATCCAGCTTGAGGGTCATACGGTTGGCATGATCACGAATCTCGCCGAAGGATCCCCAAGTGGGCTCCCAAGTCGAATCGATTTCCTCAGAAACACTGTCAATTAGCGTATAATTCGGACTCTCAACCAAAGACATCGGCGAGGATTCTATAAGCGGCTTCCCGTCCAAGGTAACACTGTAGCTCAACTCATTGTTAGTGCATTCTATTTCAAGCACAGCCAAACCGTCCGGCGACTTCACCTTGTAGGTCTCAGCTTGAACGGGCAGGACCCATACAAGGATGAGTAAGATTAAAATGGATTTAAATTTCATAAATATGTCTAGTTTTCGCGTTTAATATAGTCTTCCTTTAATTAAATAATGGATACGTTATGCTCACCAAATCGCTTTCCCGTTTTTCCAGAGCTTCACTTCCGCTACATCGTTTTTCAGATTTGGGCCGGCCGTGCTACGACCGCGCTCTACATCGGATTGTAGTTCAGTCAACAAACGCTGAACCACTTCAGGATGCGTGGCATGCAAATTATTTCTTTCGCTGGGATCTGCCTCTAGGTCATAGAGTTGGTCGGTGGAATTCCTTTTTGAATCCACCTTGGTCAATAGCAGTTTCCACTTGCCGGAACGATAGGCGAATTCTCCTTGATACGAGTGATGCACGATACCCTTACGAGTCGATTGAATCGGTTTATTAGAGAATGCTGGAAAGAAGCTTACGCTGTCTTCACCTGCTGTATCGGGTAGCTCCACTGCCAATAGATCGGCACAGGTCGCCATCAAATCAGTCAGGCATATCGCTTCATCACTTTGACTCTTAGGCTCAATACCCGCAGGCCAGCGCACAATAAATGGCACGCGGTGACCACCCTCGAAAATGCTCTTTTTCATGCCGCGATACTGCGCGCTGGATAAATGCCCCTGCTTCTTAAGGTCACCCTGTTTAGAGGCTCCCGAAACGCCATTGTCCGCGGTAAAAATAATGATGGTGTTCTCACCGAAACCAGCTGCGTCGACCGCATCAATAATTTTCCCGACCTCGGCGTCCGTCTGCATCACAAAATCTGCAAAGACACTATTCAATCCACTTTTTCCACGCCACGCTTCGGTCGGTAGAATCGGGGTATGCGGCGAAGTCAAAGGGACATAAATAAAGAAGGGTTTATCTTCGGACTGCTCGGAAATGAATTCCACCGTCTTGTCGCAAATTTCACCCAGCGCGGCTTCTTTACTAAAACCGGGAGCGCTCAGAATCCTGCCCCTCATTTCAGAAAGCGCTTCGCCTTTAATAAAATGTCTATTTTCGATATACGCATAGGGCGCCATATCTAATGAGGCGGAGAGCCCCCAATAGTAATCAAAGCCAACATCGACGGGACCATTTTTAATCGCTCCCGTCCAATCAACATTCACCTCTTTGGGCACCCGCCCCACAGTGGGCTTCCCATTCTTCGATGGAATGTCCATGCCGATATGCCACTTCCCGATACACGCGGTGGTGTAGCCCTGCTCTCGCAAGAAGCCCGCAACCGTCAAACGATCTTCTTTGATCAAAGCCGCGTCGAAGCCCCAAGTCACTCCTGCTTGCAAGGTGGATCTCCAATTATAGCGACCCGTGAGAATACTATAACGACTGGGCGTGCAGACCGACGAACTGGTATGTGCATCCGAAAAGACCATCCCATCCGCAGCCAGTTGATCGATATGTGGCGTGGGTATTTTACCGTTTTCAGGATTCAATGCCTGGATGTCCCCGTAACCTAGATCATCGGCGAGGATGTAGACAATGTTTGGCTTGTCAGCGGCCGTAACAAGCGCAGTGACGCCCAACGAGCAGAGCATTATAGCTGCCGTCAACCGGTGTGGAATTTTAATCATGATCAGTTTGCTGTTGGTAGTTTTAAAATTCTAAACAAACAACGGTGCCAATCGGATCAGGCGCAGTCGATGGTAGACTCAATGTAAAAGTCTCTTCTTTTTGAGTAAATCCTAGTGGTGACTGATCTGTATCTGCCAAAAAGTATGCCTTGCTCACAGTGTCATCGATCCCCTGCACCTCGAAGGATTCACCCGGCCAGTTAAAGATGTTCAGGTAAATTTTAGCAGGCTGACCGTCAACTGCCGCGCGGGATGTCGCGAGCCAGTCGAACGCGACCTTTTGATGCTTCGTCTTCTTTGGTTTCCGTTTTTTTCCTTCAACCACGGCCTCCTCCTTCATGCTGCCGTCCGCATTCACTCCGGGGCCGACACTAGTCGCACCGGTCTTACTCAGGGTGCTACCTTGCGTGCCATAAATAGATTCACCGTTCACGCGTAACCAATCACCCACCTGTTTAACAATCTCTACGCCCTCTGCTGGGATCACCCCTTCAGACGTGGGACCGAAGTTGAGTAGAAAGTTACCTCCCTTACTGGCGCACTGTGTCAACATTTTCACGACATCTTGGGGTGTTTTCCAACCAGTGTCTCTGGTATTGTAGCCCCACGATCCATTGAGTGTCATACACGTCTCCCATTGCCATCCAGGAAACGGCTCTGCCGGAATGGTGCGATCACGGTATGAAAGGAAGTCCACACCGATTTCACGTAACTCAGCCAGATGCTCGGGGTAAAGTCCCTCGACCTGATTACCATGATACATCAAACGACTGTTCAGCAATACATCCGGCTTGATCGCTCGAACCTCTTGAATCATCTCCCGAGCAATATCGACGTTCATTCGAATAGGTGTATCAAACCACAGGTGCGAAATATTGCCGATTTCGGTCACTTCCTTCATCTGAGGAATGGAGACCGTCTCGACATACTCGATAAAAGCTTTCGCATCGTTTACCTGAGCAGGATCCCAATAGCCTTTCGACGACATGGAGCCCCCGGGGTGCGTCCAATCCTGCGCTTGCGAGTAGTAGACGCCAAACTTGATCCCTTCCTTCGCACAGGCCTCTGATAATTCCTTAATCACGTCCCGCTTAAACGGCGTCGCATCCACTATATTCCAATCACTGGCCTCCGAATCAAACAGTGCGAAGCCATCATGGTGTTTGCTGGTAATCGTCATATACTTCATGCCCGCCGCCTTCGCGATCGCTACCCATTCATCAGCGTTAAACTTCACGGGGTTAAACTCAGCAGCGAACTTCTTGTATTCCGCGATGGGAATACGCTCCTTGTTCATCACCCATTCACCCCTACCCAGCTCGGAATAGAGCCCCCAATGGATAAACATGCCAAACCTAGCTTCATTGAACCACTCAGCATCGACTGCCGGCACTTGCCATTCTGAACGCTCTTGAGGCTGCGCAATGAGTGTTGAGGCACAGGTTAACGCACTCGCAAACAGTATGGATGGGACTTTTGATGTGTATTTCATAAAAGGGTTTTATATCTCATAGTAGATTTTTGGTTACTTATATTGGTTCTATTTTTTCTTAACGATGCCTTTCTTCCAGAGATCAATTTCAGCATCGTTTTGCTGCGTTTCCCCTGGTGTGCTACGGCCTTGCGCAATATAAGTTTCGAGCAGAGCCAACATCGCTTCCACTCGCTCAGGATTTTCCGCTGCGAGATCCTTGGTTTCCGAAACATCTTTGCCCAAATCATACAATTGATAATCGAGCCCGGTCTTGCTCCGCTTCTGCCCCTCAAGAAGGAGCTTCCAGTCGCCTTTTCGAATCGCAAAACGGCCTGCTTTATCATGATGCACTACATCCTGGCGCGGGCTCGTAATCGGCTTCCCGTAAATCCCGGCAAGAAAACTCATACTATCCTCAGCCGCGTGATCAGGCAGCTCCTGATCAAACATTTCCGCAAAAGTAGCCATCATATCAGACAGGCTGACTAGTTGATTCAATTGAGATGCTGCCTCAACCTGAGCAGGCCAGCTCAGGATAAAGGGCACCCGATGCCCACCTTCATAGAGGCTGGCCTTCCTAGCACGAAAATGAGCTTGAGAGCGATGCCCTTGTTCCTCGGCCTCGCTTGAATTTCCCGAACTGCCATTGTCCGCACTGAAAATCAAAATGGTATTCTCACGCAGTCCGTTACGCTCCAGAGCCTTCATCACATCACCAACTGAACCATCGGTATTCGCGATGAAATCACTGTAATTGCCCAGCCCACCCTTACCTTTCCACTCGGGAGCGGGAACAATCGGTGAGTGTGGTGAACTCTGGGGGAAGTAGATAAAAAAGGGTTTACCTGATTTTGCGTCCGCTGCTTTTGCATCAATATAGCTGGTCAGCTCGTCAGTCAATCGACCCAAAACTTCATCTGTATCGACCTCTTCAATATAGGTGTCATCATCTATCAGACTACTCATGCTTCGCGCATGGTGGAAACCAAAGAAGGTATCAAAGCCCCGCGTGATCGGTCCCTCCTCGACCTTACTTCCAATCGGCACAGGCCCGACGAAACGGCTATCCGTCTTGCGAGGTCGAGGCACATCTTTGAGCTCAGCAGGGACGGTATTTTTAAAACCCAAATGCCATTTACCGAAGATAGCGGTATGATAGCCTTGCTCTTGAAAAAGATGCCCTAAAGTCATCCGATCTTTCGCGATGAGCGGATCCGCATTATCACCCAAGACAAAAGTCTGCAAAGTCGTCCGCCAATTATAGCGTCCCGTGAGCAAGCCATAACGCGAGGGCGTGCAAACAGACGAAGTCGTATGCGCATCCGTGAATACCATGCCCTCCGCCGCCAAACGGTCGAGGTGCGGCGTTGGAATCAAACCATGCTCTGGGTTTAAAGCCTGAATTTCGCCATAGCCCATGTCGTCTGCGAAGATAAAGATGACATTCGGCTTTGCGGTCGTCGCGAAGAGCGAAGAGGTGATGGCTGAAGTCGCCAAGGAAAGCGTGCAGAGGGATTTTATTAGAGTTCTCATTTTGATTAGGGTTAATGATGTCGCTTAGGTATTTAAACCTCAGCAAATGATTTTGATTTTGAAGATTAAAGAGCTTCCACCTCAGTGTAGTAAGCACCTCCGGCGTTTCCTTTTTTGTCATAGAAATATGTGATCAGTTCGGCTTCGCCCACTGGTAGATCCAAGGTGAACACCACCGAATTCGCTCCCTTCGGTATCTCGACCTCCTTGTTTTGACCCGCAATCTCGATCTTAGCGCGGACTGCCTGAATCGCTTCGGGGGCTTCCTCGGGGCGTTGGCGCAAGGTGAACTGATAAGTGCCTGCTTTTTTAACGTCGACCATCCACGGCCCCGTCACCTTGGGTCGCCTCGAAATCGCTCCTTGCGACCAAGGCGGATTCGTTCCCTGCATCACCCAATCTTGTGAATTTAAATGAACGGGATTTTCGTCGGGATTACCCAGATCGATACGAACAATCGTCATGCGCGGTGAGACGGACTTCCACCATGGCAAATACTCCGCGCGCAGCCGCTCCACCACTTCGGGATATTCGGCCGCCACATCCTTTCGTTGCCCGGGATCCTGCTTAATATCAAAGAGTTCCTCACCTTCTATTAATCTCCAACGATCTGCGATCACCGCAGATTTATTCCAAGCCTCAATCGGTTCTTTAAGTCCGACACCTCCATGATATTGAACCACATAAATATCGCGCGGTGAAGTAGCCTTCGGGTCTTTCAAAATCGGAGTCAGCGTGACGCCATCAGGCGCATACGCTTTCGGGAGTTTCAATCCACAGAGATCCGCCAAGGTCGGCAGAATATCCAAATGCGCAGCCAAGCCGGGCACATCCTGCGGCGATGCGAGATCGCCCTTAGGCCAATGAAAGAAAAACGGGATGCGGTGACCGCCATCAAAGATACTCGACTTGCCGCCTTTCATATCGGCGTTGTAAACGCTCCGTCCTTTCGCCGTGCCGTTATCGCTCATGAAAATAAGGATGGTATTCTCCGCTAGGCCCAAGTCCTGCAAATGCTGGCGGAGTAAACCTAGATTATGATCCAGATTTGCAATCATCCCAAAGAATTCTGGCACGGACTTCTCTTCAATATCCCGATAAGGAGCACTCCATTCTTCACCGACAATATAAGGTGAATGCGGTGCGTTCGTCGCAAGGTAGAGAAAAAACGGCGCGTCCTGATGTCGCTCCACAAAATCAGCTGCCTCCGAAAACCAGACGTCCGTGCAATAACCTGCAAACTTCTCTAAACTCCCCTGTTTACTTCCCGCTTTGATTCGCTCGTAAGTGTCGTTGAAATACCTATTGCCCCAGTAATCAGGCCCCTGCCCAACACCCCCCGCTTTATGCCAGAGCACCTCTTGAAAGCCTCGATCCTGCGGACGATGCGGTGCGTTATCGCCCAAATGCCACTTACCGACCAAGCCCGTGGCGTAACCATTCGCTGCAAAAATCTCCGGCATGGTCACCTCATCCGGATGCATCAGTGTGCGCCCGCTACTGGTGCGAAACGCTGCCGTGCGCTCGGGGTAACGCCCCGTCATCACAGCCGCCCGCGTGGGCGTGCAGAATGGACTACTATGAAAATCGGTGAAGCGCAGCGACTCGCTATGCAGCTTGTCCAGATTCGGCGTCTTCAAGATGGGATTGCCATGCGCTCCGATATCACCGTAGCCCTGATCATCTGTAATGATCAAAATGACATTCGGTCGGTCAGCTGCATGTGCACTGATTAAACTCATGAAACAGAGGCCGAGAGAAAGCGTAAGCTTGAGTGGGTTCGTATATAATTTCATTAATTGGGGTTAGGAGGTTTTAAATTTATCAACAAATGCACTTTCATTAATTCGTGTTCACTTCACTCGTTTTGAAGCGTGCTGCTGGATGCTGTTAGCAAATACATCTGCCATCATCTTCTTGCCGATATTATTGTAATGCACCCCATCCCTGCAGTTCTTCTGCTGACCAGCCATAGCGGATTGGATATCGATAAGCGTTATCTCAGGGTCTTCGGCAATCTTCTCGATTATGGGTATGATGTGACGAACCAGATTATCGCGCCGCCCGATCCGTTCGGCCTTCATATGTTCCCGCTTCTCAGCTTCTGGAAAGACAGGCAATGGGGTCGCGACAAATATCTGTGGTCTACTGGGCAGAGCCTGAAACGTATCGATCAACTTCAGGTAGCCCGCCATAAATTCCTCAGCGGCGGAACCTTGAAACGGGGTTTTACGCTCAGGATCATCCCACCATCGAGGATTGGCGTCGTTCGTTCCCAGCATGATAATGACAATGTCAGGATTCGATTGAATCGCCTTCTCATATTCCGGGATTTTATGAAATGGCCGCAGAGTGCCCTCAATGACAGTCGCTGCACCCATACCGCAGTTGATGGTCTTCCAACCCTCTCCCAGTGCTTCCTCCAGCAACGCTGGGTAACCTGCCTTCGTATTACTATCGCCAACACAAGTGATACGGATCACCGATTCCGCATTGACTGATTGCGCAGCTAATAGAATTAGCGACACCGCTGCGATGATGAGTCTTCTAATTTTCATAGAGGGCAGTTCTATTTCTTAAAATCGGACCGATTCATCCAAGTAAGTTCCTTCCAGTAACCGGTATCATTCGGCTGAACGGCTCCAGGCGTTGTCCGGCCATTCAAGACCATGGCGGTGATCTGCTTTTGCAGTTGCGCCACCTTCTCAGGATGTTGCGCGGCGACGTTTTTAGTTTCTGCGCGATCGGAAGCTAAATCATATAATTCGGCAGCTCCCTTCTTACTGGCTGGCAGAATCAGTTTCCAGTTGCCATCCGTGATCGCATAACGCCCGTCTATTTCACCACGGTTGATGAGAGGCAGTCGATCAAAGTCTGCTGTCGCATCGGTCAGCACAGGGGCGAAGCTCTGGCTATCTTCTCCCGCACCATCCGGCAACGTGCCGCCCACGATCTCGGCGAAAGTCGCCAAGAGATCCGTCTGCCCGACGAGGCCATGCCACTCGCGCCCTGCTTGCTCGATACCTACGGGCCAGCGCACCAAGAAAGGCACCCGATGCCCGCCTTCATACGGTGAACGTTTGCCGCCCTGGAAACCGCCTCGGCTATCATGACCGGTCTCTTTAAGGCGTTTTGGCCATGATTTCTCGGGACCATTATCGCTGGTGTAAACGATCAGAGTATTTTCATCCAGCCCTTCGGCCTTAAGAAACTCGAGAATCCGACCGACATGATAATCTGTCTCAATGACAAACTCTCCATAAGGACCCGCTTCACCCTGCCCATGGAATTCCGGCAAAGGACAAACCGGGTAATGCGGTGAAGTGTAGGGCAAATACAGAAAGAAGGGTTTACCCAATTTCGCATCTGCAGCCTTAGTCGCCATCCACTCGATGGATTTATCGGTAAAACGCGTCAGGCACTGGTTATCAATAAAGTCGGATGCAATTTCCATCCCTTTGCCACTGTCAGCATACGGCGGCATGATCCGGTAATCCACATAACGCGGGTTTCTCTTTTTACTCGTCCGCATCATCGGCGGCACCTTGGCGTAGCGTCCTTCAAACCAAGCCAACACCCCAAAATTCAACGAGGCGGGGATACCGTAGAAATAATCAAAGCCCTTGTCCAAAGGCATATCCTTTACAGGTTGCGTCCAATCACGATTTCTAGACGTGCCTGGGAAATCCATTCCCAAATGCCACTTCCCCACCATAGCCGTATGATAGCCGTTCTCCTTCAACAAAGACGCCAAAGTCATGCGACCATCAAGTATCATACACTTAGCCTCAGCACCTAAAACTCCAGACTTACGACCCGTGCGCCAAGGATAGCGCCCGGTCAGTAAACCATAACGAGACGGTGTGCAGACTGTATCGGGACTATGCCCATTGGTGAATGCGATGCCTTCATGCACCAGACGATCCAAATTCGGTGTCTGAAACTTTGCGTCCGGATTCAGCGCACTGACGTCACCGTAACCCTGATCATCGGTGTAAATGACTATAATATTCGGTCGGTTCGCAGCATACGTAGTGGCCAAACTAACAAAGCAAAGGCCTAGAGTAAGCGTAAGTTTTAGGGGATTTATAGATAGTTTCATCAATGCGGGGCAAGAGGCATTCTATACATTATTCCAGTGGATCAATCCAAAGTCAGGCAGAGCACTGTGTTCAACTCATCAACTGGCTTCGCTGGTAGCATGATCGTCACCGTTTCGCCATTTTGCTCAAACTGGACAGGGGCCTTAGCTGGATCTGCTAGAAAGTAAGCACCCGTCACCTTGTCTGCATCAAAACCATGCAGCACCATTGGCTCGGTCGGCCACTGGAAGAAGTGCAGGTAAAGCTTCCCATCACGGCCTGTAGCGAGCCAGGCGTAATCCTTTTGCTTGTGACCTTTCTTCGCTTTGCCCGCACCCGTCGCCAATGCTTCGGCATCAAGCGCCGCTTGCTCGGCAGCTGTGATATTTTTAAATTCCCCCTGTCCTTCAAAGATCGTTCCGCGCGCGCCGTAGATGGCTTCGCCATTGACTTTCAACCAATCACCAGCGGCTTCCAGGCTCTCGATGGCAGGCGCAGGAATTTCGCCTTCTGCAGTTGGCCCGACATTCAACAAGAACGCCCCACCCTTGCTCACGACTTCAACGAGTTGCATGACGACCGCTTTAGGCGATTTCCAGTTATGGTCTGACGCTCGGTAACCCCAAGCACCGTTCAAGGTCATACAGGTCTCCCAATATTCCCAAGGGCTGTGCGGCGGAATCGTGCGATCGCGGTAGGAAAGGAAGTCGACGCCAATATCCGTAAGCTCAGTGAGTTGCTCGGGCTTGAGGCCTTCAACCTGATTACCGTGATACATCAAACGGCTATTAATGATTGTATCTGGATCAATCTCGCGCACGACCGCCTCAAACTCACGGGCAAGCTCTACGTTGGTCGAGTGCGGCGTATCAAACCAGATATGTGTCGGGTCATATTGCATGATCTCGCGCAACTGTGGAAGACCCTTGGTGTCGATGTAATTCCGAAAATCTCCACGCTGCGCAGGAAGATCCCATTTACGTCCGGCACCACCTGGGAATTCCCAATCCTGAGTCTGCGAGTAATAGAACCCAAGTTTGATGTCCGCCTTATCGCAGGCTTCTTTCAGTTCCTGCAAGACGTCGCGCTTGAATGGCGTGTAATCGACGATATTGTAGTCGCTAACATCCGAATCAAACATCGCGAAACCGTCGTGGTGCTTGCTGGTAATGGTGATGTATTTCATCCCAGCGTTTTTAGCGACCGCCACCCACGCATCCGCGTCAAATTTTGTCGGGTTAAACTTCGCAGCCATTTCCTTGTATTCTACAACCGGAATCGTGCTGCGAGCCATCACCCACTCGCCATTAGCCAAAGTTGAATAGACGCCCCAGTGGATAAACAGACCGTATTTAGCCTCATCAAGCCAAGCCGCCCGCCCAGTGCTCTTATCTTCGGTCGGCTCCGGGATGACGTGTGCGAAGGCGCTTACGTTAAAGAGCATGTGAGCCGTGAGGGCACACAAGAGGAGTGGATGTTTCTTGAAATTCATTATACTTAAAAGGCGATTAGAGCGACTGACATTCATCGTATTATTATTAATGATACACTTAATCCAGCGCCCTGCATGTCACTTATTCACGTGATTAGAGTCTTACTTGATTAAAAAAGCCCGTCTCCCAAATCGAGAGCCGGACTTTGAAATGTCGATTTAAAGATAAAGCTAACGCAATCTATATTAAATAGAATAACTAGCTCTGGCGGCGACGCGCCACGACGAGCGCAAGACCCGTTAAACCTGCAAGCAAAGCGTAAGCGCTAGGCTCGGGAATGGCAGTAAGTGTAACGGACTGAAGTGTCTTTGGGCCTTGGTCGTCTTGTCCGTAAGCGACGAAGCGGTAAGACTTAGTCAAGTCGAACCCGCCAACGATGGTTCCAGTCGCTTCTTCTACCCCACCGATAGAGTAACTCCAAGCACCACCCGTGCCGATTGTGATTGAAACAGCCGTTGATGCATTCGCGACAAATTGTGCATTATCGCCCGATACGTCGAGAGACATAACTGTGGAGCTATCTGTAAAATTAAAGCCGCGACTAGGACCAGTGATGTTAACACCCAAGCTGTAAACACTCGTAATGGAACCAAATGGATCGTCACTACTATCACCAGCATCGCCATAGGATGAAAAGTCTGTCTCGCTACTGACAATACCGAAAGAGAAATAATTTCCGCCACTATCGTTTAGTGAACCAATAGTGTAATCGACATCCAACTGGAAACCACCCGAAGATTGAAATGCATTTGAGGCATACAAAATACCATTGCGAGAGTAACGACCATTGGTAGACGAGAACGCAGCCTCGCCGGAAGCTTCAGACCATGTGCCAAAAGAGATCGTGCGATTGACTGCTCCACCTCCAGTCCCTGCATTCACAGCTAAATCGCCGTCGCCAAAAGTATCCTGGTAAACAATGGTGGAAGCCTGCGCGGCTCCTGCCATCAGCAGAGATGCGATCAGTGTAGATAGTGTTTTTTTAGTTTTCATGATGGGTCATTCTAAGGGTTCTGTTTATGCAAGTAGATAGGTCATTTTTCCTTCAAAATTCAGACAACATTGTATAGGAATTTAAAAAATCCGAAAACCCCCTGTTTTCTGGGGGTTTCGCAAGTGAACGATTGACCGCCACACACTAGTTGCGAACCATGGGATGACGTTCTAAACGATTCCGATGAAGCGACTTCAAACTATAGCTATTTCCCTTCTACTGGCAGGCATACTCACTGCTACGGCGAATACAGGAGAACCGGGAATCCGGCTGGACGAATTATCTCTGACAGAATTGGAGCAAAGGCTGATCGACATTGACGCCGAACTCGAACAACTTTCCAGCTACACCTTACGAAGTGGCGCGGGTGCGGTGGGATACCGCTCAGGATCACACGAAGAGCCCAGTGCAGCGGAATGGATTCGCATCGAGCTGGGAGAGGCGATCACCGTCGATCAAATCGTCCTGGTGCCGACACTGTATCGCGATCCGGATACCGGCCTCCGCTCGGAAGGTTTCCCCTCCGCATTTCGTATTATTGCCGGAACCAGTGATACAAGCAATGTCGTGGCGACTTTCTCCGCTGAAGACGAATTGCTGCCACGTATTGCCCCATTGGCTGTATCTTTTAAACCCATCACAGCCTCATGGATTCGCATCGAAGCCACCGCTTTGACACGCTACATAAGCAGCAGGAAATATTTACTCCAACTCTCTGAGATCCTCGTTTTCAGCGGGATGGAAAATGTGGCACTGCACAAACCCGTCATCACGCCAAAGCCCACAAAAGCTCCCAACGGACCTCGGCACGAGCGAAATCTGACGGATGGAGCTACCCCTTTTTTAATGGATGCTCCCCAAGGACCCTTTAGCCAAACATCGCTAATTAAAGTCAATGGCTTAGAGTCGACTCCCAACTTGTTGATCGATCTAAAAAAACCGCAGCTGGTAAATCAACTCAACCTACACGCAGCAAACTTGGCCCTCTCCATACCGATCACGCGGTTAGACAGTTGGGGCGTGCCACGCCATGTTCGCGCTACAGGGGGCACCCGCTCCGACTTCTCAGACCAAGCGTCCCTGTTCGAATATCAACAGCAATCGATTTTCGATTTCGGCCCCATCATCATGCAGCGTTTCCCCGAAAAACTATGCCGCTATATTCGGATCGAGATTGTGGATCATCACCCCGTCGTCTCATGGCAAGATAATCGGGCTGAAATTGCCTTTGCGGAAATCGAAGTCTTGTCCAACGGAACAAATAGTGCACTAGGCTCGACCGTCAGCATCAGCCCCGGCTTAGTTGCTTCAAACAGCGCCCTTTACCGCTTAACGGATGGACTGAACTACTACGGACAAATCCTACCCATGCGTGAATGGATGAATCAACTAGCCCGGCGGCATGATCTTGAAAAGATGCGTCCGTTAGTAGCCGCAGAGCTGACACTCCGTTATGATCTCCAAAAGACCAACCTGCGACGCATGCAATGGCTCGCCGCCCTACTCGCTGCAGGCACCATCATCATCATACTGATCGAACGAGGGAGGCGACAACGCGCCATCAGTCAAACTCGCGAAAGAATCGCCGCAAACCTACACGACGAACTCGGCGCAAACCTACATGCAATCGGACTTTTCGGCGATCTAGCGAAACAGGAAGTCAACGAGACGGATCAAAGCGGCAGGTGGGATCAACTGGTGCACTATGTGGAAGAAATCCGCACACTCACCACCCATGCGGGGAAAACCGCTAAATACTGCACAAACATGCTGGAAGCCAAGGGGCTCCACACCAACCTCGTCGTAGAAATCAAGAGGACGGCAGAACTACTCAGCAACGATCTGGATCATGAGCTCTCGTTTGAGAACGAAGAGCTACTGCAAAGCCTCCCAGCCCGCAAACGAATCGACCTCGCTCTTTTCTACAAAGAATGCATCACTAACATCATTCGCCACGCCAACGCCACCCACGCAAAAACCACCGTAGTCGCCAGCAAAAAAGAAACCTGCCTAAGCGTAAGCGATAACGGACAAGGCGTCGAAACCTCTCCCGCCTCACTCAAACGTCGCGCTCGGCTGCTCAAAGCAAAATTAACCGTCGAACCCCCCGCCGACGGCGGAACCACAATCACCCTGCGACTACGCCACCGCTCGCGCTCCCTATAACTTCAACTGTCTATGAAAAATCCAATCAACATCATCCTAGTAGAAGACAACGCCGCCTACCGAAGTGGTATTGCCTCTGCTTTGGCGCGAAGAACCGACATGAGGCTTACTCGTGAATTCGGTGCAGCCGAATTCGCAATTCGTAGTCTGCAGAACGTAGAAAGCCAGAGCCCTCCTGACATCATTTTACTCGACCTCAACCTCCCTGGCATGTCCGGCCTCGATTCGGTTCCTGAGTTTATACAACACGCGCCTAAAGCAAAAATCATCATCCTCACCCAATCGAATAAAGAAGCAGATGTCTTGCGCGCCATTCGATCGGGCGCATCGGGTTACCTGCTAAAATCCACCACCATCGAACAACTCATTAACGGCATTCAAAGCGTGCATGATGGTGGAGCCACGCTGGATCCTAGTCTAGCTAAGTTCATTTTAGAAAAATTGAGCCAAGCACTTCCCAAAATTGCAATTGAGACCGGCCTCTCTAAACGAGAATATGAAATCTTGAAACTGATCGCAGACGGACTCGCCCAAAAACAGATCGCAGCCGAACTGAAAATCAGCATCCACACCGTCACCGAATACATTCATAATATCTACGAAAAGCTCGACGTCCCCAACGCACCTGCTGCTGTCGCTAAAGCTTATAAGACTGGGCTACTTGGTGGAGATGAATAGACTTGGTCGGTGCTAAGCGTCTCCGATTTGAATCCTCCGTAGTCAAACGAGTGATGGAGATCTCACTCTAGCGTTAAACAGAGAACAGTATTAAGCACATCAATTGGCTGATCCGGCAAGTCGATCAAAACCGTCCCGCCGTCTTGCCTAATACTGACAGGCGCCTTCGCTGGATCTGCTAGAAAGTAAGCACCCGTCACCTTGTCTGCATCAAAACCATGCAGCACCATTGGCTCGGTCGGCCACTGGAAGAAGTGCAGGTAAAGCTTCCCATCACGGCCTGTAGCGAGCCACGCGTAATCCTTTTGCTTGTGACCTTTCTTCGCTTTGCCCGCACCCGTCGCCAATGCTTCGGCATCAAGCGCTTTTTGCTCGGCAGCTGTGATATTTTTAAATTCCCCCTGTCCTTCAAAGATCGTTTCGCGAGCTCCATAGATGGCTTCGCCATTGACCTTCAACCAATCCCCAGCAGCTTCCAAGCTCTCGATGGCAGGCGCAGGAATTTCGCCTTCTGCAGTTGGGCCGACATTCAATAAGAACGCCCCACCCTTGCTCACGACTTCAACGAGTTGCATGACGACCGCTTTAGGCGATTTCCAGTTATGGTCTGACGCTCGGTAACCCCACGCACCGTTCAAGGTCATACAGGTTTCCCAGTATTCCCAAGGGCTGTGTGGCGGAATCGTGCGATCGCGGTAGGAAAGAAAGTCGACCCCAATATCCGTAAGCTCAGTGAGCTGCTCTGGCTTGAGGCCTTCGACCTGATTGCCGTGATACATTAAACGACTGTTAATAATAGTATCGGGATCGATCTCGCGCACGACCGCTTCAAACTCACGTCCCAGTTCGGCATTCATCGAGTGGGGTGTATCAAACCAAATATGAGTGGGTTCATACTGCATGATCTCGCGCAATTGAGGCATGCCTTTCTCGTCGATATATTTTCTAAAATCCCCACGCTGAGCTGGTAGATCCCACTTACGTCCCGCACCACCTGGAAATTCCCAATCCTGCGTCTGCGAATAATAAAACCCGAGTTTTATGCCGGCCTCGTCGCAGGCCTCTTTGAGTTCCTGTAAAACATCACGCTTGAACGGCGTGTAGTCGACGATGTTGTAATCACTCACGTCCGAATCAAACATCGCAAAGCCATCGTGGTGCTTACTAGTGATGGTGATGTATTTCATACCAGCGTTTTTAGCGACCGCCACCCACGCATCCGCATCGAATTTGGTCGGATTAAACTTCGCAGCCATCTCCTTGTATTCCGCAACAGGTATTTTGCTTCGTGCCATCACCCACTCGCCATTGGCCAAAGTTGAATAGACCCCCCAGTGGATGAACATGCCATACTTCGCTTCGTCGAGCCAAGCCGCGCGGCCCGTGCTGGGGTCTGCACTCGGTGCTGGAACAACTTGAGCGAACAAGGGGGCAGACAGCACGCCTGCGAATGCTGCGATTTTTAATAGATTATTTTTCATTCGTTGTTCATGAACCGGTTAAAGGCCTCGCTCACATCGACAGGATCATTCATCTCCGCCTGCAGTGTTTGGAATTGTGTAAACAGTGTATTGAGCAATTCCACGGGACGCGTGCGCCCTTCCGCGAGGTCGTTGGTTTCAAGCGGATCTTCGATCATATCGTAGAGGCGAACGATATTGATTGTCGGGTAAATGATCATCTTGTAGCGATCATTTCGATACATTCGCTGACAACCGAAATAGGCACCATAGATGACATCATAAGCACCTTTGTCAGTTTGACCAGTGGCCAGTGGCAGCAGACTATTGAACTCCACCTGAGCGGGTTTCTCAAAACCAGCAATATCCAGCGAAGTGGCCATCGCGTCTTGCAAATAGATCGGCGCATCGACTGTGCTATCCGCGGGCACGCTCGGGCCGGCCATCAAAAACGGCACGCGCATACTGCTGTCATACATGTTCTGCTTGCCAAGGAAACCGTGGTCCCCGACTGCCAACCCATGGTCAGCGGTGAAGAAAATGTAGGTATTGTCCGCTTTACCCGTCGCTTCGAGCGCATCGAGAATACGGCCAATCTGCAAATCCATGTGGGTGATCAGCGCGTAATACTCTTGGCGCGTCACTTGAATCGCATGCTCGGTGCGTGGGAACGGCGCAGTGCGTTCATCGCGTAGTCCACGCCCGGCTCCAGCAGCTTCGTTATAAGGATACTCGGGCAGGAAATTGACCGGCACGTCCATCTCATTGACATCATACATGTCTAGAAACTCCTTCGGTGCCTGACGCGGATCGTGCGGGGCATTGAAGGCCAGATACATGAAGAACGGCTTGTCGCTTGTAGCTGCCTGTTGGAGAAAGGCCTCCCCATCCTCTCCAAGCACTTCGCTCCAGTGCTTGCCGCCCCTCCAAAATCCGCCCTCGGATGTATCATACGACCAGCCATCCGGCTCGCCGGGAATGAATTTCCTCGAGTAATTTTTCTTCGCTCCACCTGGCATGCCGCCACGCTCATGCACCACATGATCAAAGAGTTGCTTAGCCCTCACGCCTGGAACATGCCATTTGCCGGACATATAGGTTTCATAGCCAGCCTCTTTCATCCATTGAGCCCAATAGCCTTTAGGCTTCCCTGTTGGGACTGAAAATTTCGGCATATCCTTGGGAGCATTGGGATCTTTCGCATTATTCCCCTTAGGAGAGATCGCTGCCGCATTCCAAACAGAGGCCCCCGTATTCAGCATCGTGCGACTGGCCACACAAACAGCCGGTGTAAAAGAACCCTGATTATAGGCGTGGGTAAACAACGCCCCCTGCGCGCGGAGGCGATCTAGGTTCGGCGTGATCACCGAGCTCTCCTCTAAGCAGCCTAGGCTGTTCCACATCTGGTCATCCGCGAAGATGAAGAGAATGTTCGGCTTCGACTCACTCACCACAGACGGTTTATCAGCAGCGAATGCATCGCCACTGGCACTGAGTCCACTCAACAGAACCAACGAAATTCTAAATAACTGCTTCATCATAATCTTAATTTTTCTTCCTTAATTTTTCTTCCTTCGCCAGCGCGCGGTCGACGATGGATTGGTGACCACGTTTCATGGGATCCATCTTCTTGAGCATGGCTGCACTCGGCCCCCCGCCGAACTGTTCCCAGTAAGCGACTTTCAACGGATTCATTTTCGGGCCGATCACATCTTCATTCACAAAATCGGGCTGCACACTCTGCCACCACTGATCATACGTGGCGCGGAACTCCGCCACCACTTCTGGGTATTGATCGATCACGTTATTCTGCTGTCCTGGATCCGCGACGAGGTCGTAGAGTTCATCATAGTTCACCAGTGCAAAACGACTGTTTTGGATAGAGCACTCTCGGTGTTTGAATTTTTCCGAGGCACCCGTCGCCCAGCTGCCTACATGTTGAATCAAGGTTCGTTCCGGCCAATCTGACTCAGGGTTCTTCAGCAGAGGCAGCATACTGCGGCCTTCGAGTTGCTGTTTGACCGCGTCCGATAGCTCGGCACCGGAAACTTCAGCGAAGGTCTGATAAAGGTCAATATGTGCGGTCAGCTTATCCGACTCCCCCCCTGCTGGCACTTGCCCAGTCGGCCAACGGATAAATGCAGGCACGCGATGCCCGCCCTGATAAGGAGACATTTTTTCGCCCTTCATGCCGGCATTGAAGATCTTAGTGGCGGGTCGATGCCCACCGTTATCGCTACCGAGGTAGATGAGCAGCGTGTTATCGGCGATGCCGAGCTCGTCCAACAGGACTAGTAGCTGGCCGAAGTTGGTATCGATGTTCTCGATCATACCATAGAATTTGGCGACGCTCTTCGCCTCTGGGATCTTAAGATAATGCTCATAATACTCCTTAGGCAGCACATGCGGACCATGAGGCGCGTTCGGAGCGATGAAGGCAAAAAACGGTTTCTTTTCCGCGACTGCGGACTGGATCCACTGCTCCGCCTGACCGAAAAAGAGATCGGTGCAGTAGCCCTCAGTCTTCACCCATTTGCCGTTGTGCCAAAGCGCCGGATTGATGTTTGAATTACCCGGGGCATCGCCGCAGGAACCTGAAAAAGTCTGCCCAATGCCGCCCGCGCCGTGAATATACACTTCGTCAAATCCACGGTTCTCTGGACGGTAGGCCTCTTCGTCGCCGAGGTGCCACTTTCCAAAAATCCCGGTCGTGTATCCAGCGGACTTAAGCATATCCGCCATCGTCACCTTATTCAGGTTCATCCGTTCGCGCTCGAGGATGGTATGTGTCACCCCACTGCGAAACTCATGCGCTCCACTCATCAGAGCGGCACGGGTCGGACCGCATTTGGGGCTGACGTGAAACTGCGTGAGCAGCAACGCCTCATCTTTGAAAGCATCGATCTGCGGCGTTTGAATGTAGGGATTGCCCAGACAGGCATAATCACCATACCCCGCATCATCCGGCATGATGAGGATGATGTTGGGCGGTTGAGCGGCCTGCACAGAGGCCGCATAGATACATAACAGCGAAGTCGCGATGGTTCGTTTGAAGTGACTCATGTTATTTTTTCTTCTGTTTCTTGGCGTTACCATCGAGATCCACGGCCTTCGTGCCCTTCAAGGCAGCCGAGGCATCTTTGACAATCACATTGGGATGATGTTGTTCGGCATCAGTCACAATCTCAAAGGACCAGGCGTGCTGACTCTGCCCCAAGTCTGCGGGCGGCGTAATGCGTAAGCCTTGCTCAGTCATCGTCCATTCAACTTTAGCACCCGAGCCTAACAAGCGAACGCTCTGAATCTGCTCCGCGCTCCAGCCTGCCGTGCCGGTGATGGTGAAGGCGGCCTTCGGTTCTTTCAGCTTGATCGCATAGAGCTTCTTACCGTTTGTTGTGAATGCGAGGTGTTCGTTTTTCTGCTCGCTTTGCTTCCAGTAACGACTGCCGTAGATGGCTGCGGCATTAATACGGAGCCAATCTCCCATGGCGTGCAAACGCTCCACTTGTGGCTCGGGAATCGTGCCGTCCGCCTTGGGGCCGATGTTCACGAGGAAGTTACCATTACGGCTGATCACTTCCACCATTTCATGGATGACGCTTTCGATCGATTTATAGGTATCGCCTTCTAAATAGCCAAACGACGTGCCAAAAGTGGTGCAACTCTGCCACTTAGGGCCGATCACCTTGAGCTTCAGATTATCTTTTTCAAGACAGCCGACACCGTCAGGCCAGTTGCGATTACCGCCCTTGTTGTTGACATATACCGCTGCGCCGCGCGCCGCGCCATCGTTCATAAAGTCAGTGATCATCAGGCGACATTGATCATAAAAATACTGCACTTCAGGCTTTGCCTTGCCCTTTAGCACTCGGTTGCCGTCGCGCGTCCAGATCGGAATGTCGTCGATCCATAAGAAGTCAGGCTGATACTTGGTCTGGATCTCCTGCCAACGCGCCACGTAGTCATCCACAAATTCCTTATTGATACCGAATGGACCGTAGAGCGAAGCCGCTTCTGGCACGCGCTTGATCTCCTCGGCAATTGCATCCTGTGGTTGTGCATCGACCACATAGAGCTTCTTCGCAAAAAATGAGGCATGACGCTCACGGTGATAGGACGGCGCATATTTGAGCCCCTGCCGCTTGAGCGACTTACCGAGATCGCCGACAAGGTCGCGCTTTGGCCCCATGTCCACCGCATTCCACGGCGTCAGATCCGAGTCCCAATTAGCCCATCCATCATGATGCTCCGCAGTCATCACGACATACTTCGCGCCGACTTCGGCAAAAAGCTCCGCCCACTCATCAGGGTTCCAGTTCTCCGCCTTAAACTCAGGAATCATATCTTTGTAGCCAAACTCTGGAGGTGTGGCTCCCCAGCGCTGCTCGACATAGGGATAGTAATGCTTTGGATCCGCATAAATCATTTTTGGCACGTGCTCGGAATAGCCACGCCCCCCCTTGCGGTAACCAATCACACTATAAGGCCCCCAGTGAATGAAGATGCCGACCTTGCCATCATCAAACCAGTCTGGGACTGGCATTGCCTGTAGCGACTCCCATGAGCCGTCATACGGTTGATTCGAGCTGTCTGCGTTTACATTCGCTTGCGGTAAGAGCGCTAACGCTAAGAGTGGAAGAGTTATTTTGAGGTGTTTCATAAAATAGTGAAAATGTGATAAATAGGGTGCTAAATCTCATCTAGCGCAGACGCTTGAGATAATTTCATCAGATTACCAGAACAAGCCCCACGCGTCAGTCCCCCGTATAGGGGACTGGCGGATCGTTTATTTGAATGGTGCCTGATCGAGGATAAACAAAAAAATATGGCTGCACTCGGAAGTGCAGCCATATCGTGAATAGAATTTAATCAAAAAAACTGATCTCTAACTTACTTGCGGCGACGCACCATCACGAAGCCTAGCCCAGTTAAACCTGCAAGCTGAGCGAAACTGCTTGGCTCGGGAATAGATGCCACCCAGAAAGTCGTATCAGCACTTTGGACACTTCCATTGAAAAACGCTTGGCCCCCGTCATAAGAGTTTGCACCAGATCGATCGATTCTGAAGCCTCCCGCGTCAGTAGTGCTGAGCGCAATCGTGTAAGTTGCGCCACTCGTTAGATTACCAAGAGCCGTTGACTCAGCCGATGTAAGTGCAAATGTGAGATAGTTATTTTCGGTGGCATCGAAAGTTCCAGTAGTAAATGAAAAGCTTTCAAGCTTATTAGCAAGGGCAACGCTCGTGCCAGTATAAATATCCATGGTCATCCCAGAAGCATCCTCATCTGAGGCACCCGTTGTATCATAAGAACGGAAGGTAATTGAACGAAGCTGCCATGCTTCGCCACCCGAGGTGGTGTGTGTAAACGATTGTCCAACAGGAGTTCTGGCACTGCTTAAAAGATATGCGCTTCCTTCGGTCGCACTGAAAGCGTCGCTCAAGAAATCCGTCGGTGCGTCAGTAGAAGTTGTAATGATAGCGGCATTGGCAATACAAGAGGCCAGCAGGCCAGCGGATAATGCGAGAAGTCGTTTATTCATATGTAGAGGGGTTCTATGTGGAGAGACTGAGGTAAACGGAGAATTTCTCCGGCAAAAGTATGCAGATTTATACCAAATGTTTCGACACCTGTCAGTCCCTCGTTTAGGGGACTCCTGCGAATTCGTTGATGCACTAGTGCCGCTCATCAAGAATTGTGATTTTTCGCTCAACCTATTTGGGAGGGACGAGTCCTGCTCTCTGATCTTTACCCATATTTTTGTGTGTTCTAGTTGCCGCGATGAACGCGGTTCTTTGAGCTCCACCCCCTTGGCACGGCGTAGCTCCCTTAGCAGCATATCCTTATACACAAGTCTGTAGGGCGTATTCGGATGATTGTCGCCCCAAGGGGGCAATCTATGTCAGCCCGGGGCAAGGCCCCGGGTATTCAATCCCCAAAACACAGCGAGCCCTGAAAGGGCGTTCTATTCAATGGGCCAAGCGCTTGCTCAATTAGATCACCCTTTCAGGGCTTTGGGTGGAGGGTTCATTCAACCCCTAGGGCCTTGCCCTAGGCTGACATCGGCCGCACCTTTGGTGCTACAATTAATATGTTCAGGCATTTTTCGTAGAGAAAGATATGTATAAGGACATGCTCCTAGAGACGTGTTTTTCCAGCGAGCTGGACGGAGCGCTAACGCGCGTAGATGGCGAACCGCCCCGAAGGGGTGATGAACCGGGTGCCCTTTGGGCAGGTGAAGAACAAACCGCTTATGTGCGCTAATTGACGCTTATCCAGAACAGTGAAACCCGATTTACTGAAGGATGTATTTTGAATTATGCCCAAAGATTGGTTTATAAATTATTAGGCCGAAGGCCTGACGCACATAAGCGATGATAAGGGCACATAAGCGGTCTTCAGCTACGCTGAAAATGCAGAGCATGAGCACTTGGACACGTCATTGCGGATGCGTTCGAAATCGATTAAGAACCAATAGATGTCGCTCTTCAACTTGTGTATAAGGATATGCTTCGCAGGGAAGGAGCTTGTTACCACTCACTTCACATGCCCCGACTAATGTATCAGCAGATGCTTGGTAGATCATCGGCTTGTCCGACCGGATTGATGCCCTTTAAGCTCAAACCTTTTTTTGAAGTGGTATTTACTCTAGGCAATGGTAAGAAATACAGAGCATCATGCGGCACCTCCAAATCATAGTCATCTATCTTTTCTTAAGTGGCCTACTGCTCGCAGTGACTGATGAGAAGGGAACTGCCCCGCCGCTGGGCGAACTATCTCTCAAACAACTAGAGACGCGTCTGGCAGAAATTGATACTGAACTAGAAGAATTGGCTCGCGTCACACTACGGGCGGGCACGGGCGCAGTTGGATATCGCTCCAAAACACATGGTGACCCAAGCCACACAGAGTCGATTCGAATCCAATTGAATCAAACGACCATGATCGATCAGGTCGTGCTGGTGCCGACACTCTATCGTAACCCAGATGGAGGCATACGCGCAGAGAGCTTCCCGCTTGAATTCCAAATACACGCAGGCACAGCTCATGAGAGCCAGATCGTTGCCAGCCGATCGCGGGAAGATCAACTACTACCGCGAATCGCGCCACTGGCAGTCTCATTTCCTCCAGTCAACGCGTCCTGGATCGAAATTGAAGCCACAACCCTGACCACTCAGATCTTTACGGATCATTACTTGCTGCAACTCTCCGAGGTCATGGTTTTCAGCGGGATGGAAAATGTCGCCCTGACTCTGAATACCAGGTCAAGCAAGTCCGGATCAGGTCATGACCGACAACGCTACCTGACCGACGGTTTTACACCTTATCTCATGAATGCAGCGCAGGGAGCGAAAAGTCAGACGCAACTCCTGCGCGTCCAAAACACCACAGTTGCCCCCAGCCTCACGCTCGACCTAAAAAGCAAGCAGACCATCAATCAAATCAACCTACACACGCATGATGTCTCTCTATCAATTCCAATGAGGCAGTTCAGCAATTCAGGCGTCCCTCGCCACATACGCATCACCGGAGCCAACCACGCCGACTTTCGAGACGAAAAGCACATCTTAGATCACGAGCAACTATCAATCTACGATACTGGCCCGATCAACATGCTAAAGTTCCCTGAGCTCACATGCCGCTTCATTCGTATCACAATCCTAGATCATCGCGAAGTCGTCTCATTGAGCGGAAACACTTCTGGAATTGGCTTTTCAGAGATAGAGGTGCTCTCCAATGGCCGTAATGTCGCGCTCAATGCCCCGATCACACTCAGTTCGAACCTAAAGATGGCCCCCGAACTCCTTCCACGGCTCACGGATGGGCTCAACTACTACGGTATGATTCTCCCAACCCGAGACTGGATGAACCAGCTCTCGCGCCGTCATGACCTAGAAGCCGAACGCCCGCTAGTCGCCGCCGAGTTGAACCTACGTCACCACCATCAACAGACTCATTTACAACGCCTCACCTGGTTCGCGGCTCTGCTGATCGTGGGTATTATCATCACCCTACTCCTCTTACGCGTGTTTCACCTGCGTGAGCTGAGTATCATTAAAGAGCGTATCGCCGCCGACTTGCACGACGAGTTAGGTGCCAACTTCCACAGCATTGGTTTACTCAGCCAACTGGTTGAGAAAAAAGCCGCTCCGCTCTCAGAGGACACCTCAAAGTTACTACAGCGCATCCGTGACGTCACCCAATCCTCGGGAGTCTCGGTGCGCCATATTTCCCGCCTACAGGATGCTAAAAACAGTATTAGTATGGAAACCGAGATGCGGCGAGCCGCGGAGCGAATCGTCGTCGACTTACAACACGAGATGAACTTCGAAGGGCAAGCGTGGCTCGAGAAGCTTCGACCACAGGAACGGGTCGATCTCTTCCTCTTCTATAAAGAATGCTTGATTAACATTTGCCGCCACGCCGGAGCCACCAAACTATACACCGACCTCAAGGCGGATGCGAAGAAAGTGACGCTCTCCGTCATCGACAACGGGGCTGGAGTCGGGGTGACCGATGACACTCAGATCCCTGCAGCTCTCGCCCGCCGTGCCAAACTACTCGGAGCCGACTTCGAACTGGACTCACCGAAAAGCGGTGGAACCCGCATCCTGCTATGCTACCAACCACGCAGTAAATGGTGGCGTAAACTTCCAGCGCTGAAGAATAGAAACTAACATGCAAACAATCAAAGTAATGCTGGTGGAAGACCACCCCACCTTTCGTGAAGCCATTGAGCTCTCTTTAGCTGAAGAGCCTGATATAGAACTGGTCGGTCAATTCGGCGCAGCAGAAGTTGCCCTGCGCAATCTGCAGGATGCCAAAAATGGCATTCACCCCGACGTCATTTTACTCGACCTCAACTTACCTGGGATGAGCGGCATCAAAGCGCTTCCATGGATCAAACAATACTCCCCAGACACACGTATCATTGTGCTGACTCAATCTGACAAGAAGGCCGATGTGCTAAGCGCCATTCATTCAGGAGCCAACGGTTATCTGCTGAAGTCTGCTCCGATTGAAGAAATCACACAAGGCATACACACCGTCATGAGAGGAGGTGCGTCGCTGGACGCCGAAGTCGCAAATTTGATCCTGAATCAAATACAATCCTCGCCGCTTCAATCGGAGAGCCTTGCCCTCCTCACTCCTCGTGAGGCGGATATACTTCATCGACTGGGTGATGGCCTCTTGAAGAAGGAGATCGCCGATGAACTTGAGATTTCAGCCCATACGGTGGCCGAACATGTCAAACGGATTTACATTAAGCTCGAGGTCAAGAATGCCCCCGCAGCGGTCGCAAAAGCGTATAAGACGGGGCTGTTTGATCAGGGTGCTTAAGTTCCGTGGCTTCTTTCGTAGCGGAGCCGTGAAGCGGTTTCGTGCTGTATGTATGTTCTTTGGTTCGGTGGTCGAAATGAGTTCCTCATTCCGCTACAAATAAAGTCACATATCAGATCAAACTCTATCGATTTAGTATTACTTGCCAACGACCTCATTAAACGAAAACACAGGCCAGCCGTTTTTGTCGCGTAGGTTTTGCTCCGCGATGTTGTTCCAAGCCATGCGAATGTAGCGAGGCGTTTTAACTTCAGGACTGGAGATTAGCACTTGATCTCCGTCGATCTGTGCTTGGGCGGCGACAAACACTTGATCTTCCCCGGCAAGTTCAAACCAGTTCGGTGCTTCACCGTCCGATGTTTCCAAGCCTTGATCGACATGCTCAAAGGAAACCTGCACTTGATTGCCTGCTAGAGAGGCTTTCAAAAAGCGCGGACCAGTCCAGACGACGTCTTTACCATAGTCATTTTTCAGTGCCATTGCTGCCAAGCGATCGCCGACCGTCTTCTTGCGGGGAGGATGCACATTCTTCACATTTCCAAATACCGTGTCGGGAATGTTGATGACATCGCAGCCTTTGATCTCTTTGGCTGCTTGATATTGAGCTGAGACCACTGAGTCATAGATCGCTTGCGGGCCGATGCCTTTCGCTTTTTTGTGCGCATAATTATAGGGCGCCACCTGAACTAAATAAAATGGCATATCCGGCACATTAAACACTTTCGACCAGCCGCCTGTTAGCGCCTTCAATTTCTCAAAGTAGTCCTGACTCTTCACATTGCCTTCGCCCTGATACCAGATCGTTCCTTTCACAGCGAAGGGAACCAGTGGAGCCACCATACCATTGTAGATAGCGTTGGTCACAGATGATTTGGGCACTTCCATATTTGCAGCGACCTTACGGTCGTTTTGGACGGCGGTCTGCGCCGCCTCTCGCCAGTTGGAAATATCCTGCGCGAGTTGATCGCGAACGACGATGGCTTCAGCTTCCTGACTGGCCTTAACTTGACGGTAGGCAATGCCTTCCATGTCATAACCTTCATCGGCGATCCATGGTTCGATCGCCGTGCCGCCCCAGGAGGTATCGATCACTGCAACTGGAACTTGAAGCACTTGCTGTAGCTTCAGTCCAAAAAAGTATCCAACTGCAGAGTGGCTGTCATAGGTTCGGATCTTTCCCGCTTCCATCTGTTTAATGAAATAGGAACCATCGCTCCAGTAACCGGCAGTATCTTTTAATGGCAGTGAGCTCTTGATCTTAGGCGCCACGCAGAACATACGCAGTAACTGGTTGTCGATCTGCTCCGAAATCAGTGCCTGCTCCTCCTTAACAATCGCGCCAATACTGAACTCCATATTGGACTGCCCCGAGGCGATCCACACTTCTCCCACAAGAATATCGTCGAGCGTGATCGTGTGATTGCCCGTGATGGTCATGACCTGTGGTGTGGCCGAAACATCGAGCGGATCAAGGTGCACCATCCATTTGCCATCGGCTCCTGCCGTGGTGTCCTTTGTCTGTCCGGCAAAGGACACGCTGACCGTCTCGCCAACATCAGCCCAGCCCCAGATCGGAGCATTCACTCCGTGCTGCAGCACCATTTGGCTATTGATAATGGCAGGGAGTTTGACGTCTGCGGCCGCAGATGAAGCCACCAGCAGAGACACGATGAATATGGAGAAGGATTTAAATTTTAAGGGCATCATGTAGAGTTCGTATCCTGTAACGTTGCTTATTTCGTAGCTAGTTTAATCGATTTTTTATTGGTTGCGTGCAGCTTTAGCAAACGTTCAGTGCCTCGGAACGAGCACGATGGAATGTTCGCGAAAGCTTCACGCTACGAAACTTGACCGATGTAAGGCTCCGATTATTTGGATCGAATCGCATCCCCGAGCTGCTGCAGTAAAGCGACCGACTCTGGTGAGACTGAACCATCTTCATACATCTCCAAATTGATCGAGAGGGGCGCGCGGTTCGCTTGCGCTCTCTTGATCAATCGGGTCAATCTTTCCAGAGAGTATTTGGGTTCCGGAATGGGGGTGTCGCGTTTGATGTGTCCCCACCTCGACTCAAACACAAAGCACCGGTGCGCCATCAAGCCCTTTTGCGGGCCTGATTGCAAAACTCCGCTCCCTGGTTCCAAATCGGCAGCGTCGAACATACCTTCGCCCGCAAAGTAGTCCTGATAATCAGTCAGTCTTGGTTTAACCCACGAGTTGTAAGCAACCACTCGCTCGGGATTCCCGCTTCTCGAGGCGAGCGTCAGCTCTTTGAAAGGCGCCGTTATAATTCCGATATTTCCGAGAGTGTTATCAAAGTGGCAATTGAAATAACGCTGTCCACCATCGAACCACCAGCCATGTAACTTATCGCCGTAGCGGTCTCCGATTTCGGAAACAATCGCCATCCAGTTATCAAACAATTCTGTTTTGTCAGCCTTGTATCCACCTACTGCCTCCATCCACTCCGCGTCGATGGAATGGTTGCAGTCATAGCTATAGTGATAGTAGAAAATCAGCTTAATATCGCGTTCATGCAGGGCATCGGCGATTTCTCCAAGTAGGTCGCGCTCCGTCGTGCGTCCAGCGATCAGCTTGTCCACAGACTTGATCGGTGCCGAGATGTATTGCTCTCCCCAAGTGACGGACCAGAGCACGTAGGCTGCACCTGAGGCATCCACCATGTCGATAAACGCATCGAGCTTGAAATCGTTTACTTTTTCCTCCCAAGGCTTGATCGGACCAGTTGGGGGCGTTGCGCGATTCGTCCATTGGAACATCAAACCGTAGCCGGCGTCTTGAAGCCAATCGGCTTCCACACGCATTGATTGAGCGTCCTCAAGAAGTTCTTTTTTAACACTGGGGATGACGAGTTCAAGTGCATCGAAGTTAAATGCTTCGCTTGCGGCGACCTCCAGCCGCAGCGTATTGAGGCCGGCTTTCAATGCGATTTCACCGAGCGGAACGCGATCCCACTTAGTTTCCACCACAGTTGCGACTTTACTTTGAACGTCATTACAGGAGAGCTTCAGTTCGGCCCCCTTGCCCTCAACGATTGCATCCACCTCATATGCCCCCGCTGCCGGAGCTTCTACGGACCATTCGATAAGGTGCGGCCCTTCCCCTTTGGGAATCATCCACAAGCTCATGTAATTCATAAAGCCGTTCTTAAACCCAGGTTCGTATTTGCCGAGATTACCAGCCACGACGTTGATCGTTGCAGGATCGATCGGAAGAACCGCATACCCTTTTCGATTTTTAGGTGCAGCGCTCGCCGCGTAGTCGAACTCCTCTTGCGTGAGTTCTTGCTTCGCGGAGAGAATCGCCGCTGATGAAGCCATCATTAGAGCAACGATCGATATGGGGATAAACTTGAATTTTGAATAGCTCATTAGAGTTAGGATGATATCGATTATTTCGATCGAACGGTATCGCGTAAACGCTTGAGAAGCTCAACTGATTGCGGTGAAACCGAGCCGTCTTCATACATCTCCAGATTGATCGATAGCGGGTAACGATGCTTTTGCGCTTTAGTGACCTTTCCAACGAGACTTTTTAAGCTATGCCTCGGCTTCTCGATAGGACTATTCAATTCGATATGCCCCCATTTTCTTTCAAAGATGAAGCAGCCATGTGACATCAACCCCTTTTGAGGGCCAGATTCGAAGACGCCTTCGCCAGGCTTTAATCCAGCGGGGATGTGCGCCCCCTCGCCTCCGAAGTAATCCTGATACTCCGTCAAACGTGGCTTGATCCATGAATTGTAGGCAACCACTCGTTCGGGGTTTCCAACCCTAGACGCGAGTGTCAGTTCTTTCCAAGGGGCCGATAGAATACCCTGATCTCCGAGAGTATTATCAAAGTGGCAGTTAAAATAACGCTGCCCCCCATCATACCACCAGCCGTGTAACTTGTCTCCGTAGCGGTCGCCCATTTCAGAAACAATCGCCATCCAATTCTGATAGAATTCGGTTTTGTCCGCCTTGTAGCCGCCGGATGCCTCCATCCAATCCGCATCGATGGAATGATTACAATCATAGCCGTAGTGATAATAAAAGATGAGCTTAATGCCACGCGCATGCAAGGCATCGGCCATTTCCCCAAGCAGGTCGCGCTTCGTCGTGCGGCCCGGAATAATCGCATCCAACGATTCAAGAGGCGCAGAGATATATTGGTTTCCCCAAGTAACCGACCAGAGCACATAAGCCGCGCCGGTGGACTCAACCATGTCGACGAACGCATCGAGCTTGAAGTCATTGACCTTCTCCTCCCAAGGCTTGATCCCGCCCTCTGGTGGCGTCGCACGGTTCGTCCATTGAAACATCAAACCATAGCCGGCATCTTTAAACCAATCGGGCTGCACCCGCATCGCTAAGGCATCTTCGAGCAGGGCTGCTTTGACTGCTGACTGGGTGAGCTCGAACGCATCAAAACTAAACTTTCCAGAGGCAACGACTTCAAGCTGCAGACGGTTGATGCCCGCTTTCAAAGTAATCTCACCGATCGACATACGGTCCCAACCGTTATGCACGACCGGAATCGCCTCATGCTGAACGCCATTCGTGGAAAGTAGTAATTGTGAGCCCGTCCCCTTAACAATCGCATCGACTTCATACACGCCATCCGCTGGAGCCTGCAATGACCATTCAACATGATGCGGCCCCTTCCCCTTTGGGGATAACCACAAGCTCATGTGATTCATGAATGCATCTTTAAACTCAGGCTCATACTTGCCTAGATTACCAGCGACGACATTGATTTGCGCAGGATCGATCGGTAGCACTGCATAGCCCTTCCGATCCTTAGGCGCAGCCATCGCTGCATAGTCAAACTCCTCTTGCTCTAGCTTGGCGGAGAGCGTCACTGCTGATAGAAGTAGCAACACTAAGATACTATATTTTATTTGTTTCATACTTATTTATTTCCCGCGGATCGCTTTGCGGACTGCTTCCATGACCGCCATGCATTCTGGGTTGAAGATCGGGTGGTCGTCGGTCACATCTGCCGTCATGGCCATGTTGATGGTCACAGGAACGCCCTGTTTCGCCATCTGCTTGAAATATGCCACATACGCCTGCGTCGGTTTCTTAGGTCCTCCGATCCATTTCCCGTTCATCGGTTTCTTGGGATACCATGTATCGACGTAGCACCACCAGGCTGGATCAACATCGCCAAATTGTTTACCGGGCCCGATCAATTCAGGATTTGCCTCAGCTAGCGAAGCTCCACCGTCGCGGGTGGAGAGGTCACTGAAAGGGCTGACCGTAGGGCCCTGATTCGAGCTAAATCCGATGACCGCATCTGGATTGCCCGCTTTGATGGCACGCGCCTAACTTTCCCAGTGCGGATCGAGTGGATAATCATGCATCAGGCATCCATCCATATAGCCGAAGCCCTTGAGTTTCTTTCCATAGCGCAGGCTGCATTCACGCAGAATCGCGACCATATTGTCGTTAAAACGGGAAACATCGGCCGCCCCGTAATCCGCTCCTAAGGCCTCACGCCATGGCCCTGGATCCACCCCGTTGTATCCACTGTGCAAATAGAACAAGGTCGCGATACCGCGCTCGGCCAGCTCGTCGATGATCTCCATCAGCAGATCGCGCTCGGTGGTGCGCCCCGGCATCACCGCATCGACCGCCTGGCTCGGCGCTGGCCAGAGAAAGCCTTGATGTGTTGCGGTAAAAGTCACCCAGGCGGCACCCGTGCGTTCGACCTGATCCGCGAAGTGCTGGACATCGAACATTTTGACCGACTCCTGAAACCAGTCCGCTCTCTTTTCGTTGCGGTTCCAACCATACATATTGGCTGAAAAATGGACGAACAGCCCGTATTTTCCCTCAACCATCCAGGACGAATCCCCTTTGATTGCTTGAGCACGCTCCAGCTGTGCTTGACGCGCTGCGGGCGTTCCCAGCTCGATCGAGAAAAGCATGAATTGCCCCTGATCGATATGCGTCGCTAAACCTTTATTTTTATTCGATGGCTTGACGGTAGAGTCCGGCAGGCGAAACGTAATTTGATTTACACCTTTTTTGAGAGAAAGCACGCCTGGGACGTGCTGACGCCAATTCCGCGGAGCTTGCTTCCATGTTCGCTTCAGCGAAGGCGTTGTGATGACGGCATCGCCGCTTTTGAACTCCATGGTCTGCACGTCGGGTGAAGCAAAGATGATGCTCAGAGCGTAGTCATCGCTTTCCGGTGCATCCACGTAAAACGTCAGTTGATCATCTGCCGCATAGAACCCTGCCACCCCGTGCTGGCCGGTCATCCCCCTACCTGCGTATATGTCCCCTGCTGAAGCAGCACGTGCCGCAACAATCGTGGTCAAATCATTCAGCCGCAGCTTGACCGGCAGGGATGCCGGATCCGCACGATACCACTGACCAGTTCTCAACGAGTCTGACTGCCCGGGATCTTCCGCCAATTCCTTGGCGTGCAGTGTGAGTGTAGCGGCTTGAAGGCAGACTAGTATGCCTGCAAGTAGTCTTTTAGTTTTCAAAATCAATTGTTTTGGGGCTTTGAATATTTCCGGATAAATTCCAACACAGGCGTCGGATCTTTCATGCCGTGCGAATGGCCTTTGTCTTCAACAATGACTGTAATCTCTCCACCGAGCGCTTTGTAGCGCTCTTCAAGGATCGCATCATTCTCCTCATAGGGAACCGCGGGGTCTTTGCTCCCGCACACCGACAAGATCGGCACGCCGGACTTCGCCAAGGGCTCCAGTAAATCAATCGGGCTCTCCTTTGTTTTAAGAGCTTCTTCGTCGGTTGTGTATCCGAACTTCTTCTTGAAACCTGCCCACGATGAAGCGGCACCGCTGGCGAATGAATCATTTCCAGGGACGAGTTTCCCCGCCGGCCAGCTCAAGACGTTTAAGACGCCATTATCAACATAGATACTGTTCACCTTCTCTGGGTTCTCTGACGCCCAACGAAACAGTGACAAAGTGCCACGACTCATCGACGCCATCGAGCAAGTCTTCGCAAAACCATATTCCTCTGTCAGGAGTGCATACGCGGCATCGATATTCGCACTCCCTTTCGGATGCCCCGCTACGTCGCCGTGAGCGAGCACGACATAGTAACCCTCATCAACGAGCTGCAGGTCAGTATTGCTGAATTGCTTAATCGCTTCCCAAAACAAGCTTCGCCACAGCCAAGGTTTGCCAGGCGCTGGATTTTTCGGACAGATGATCGAGAAGTGGCCGCTCTTTGTTTTGATCCGGTCGTAGCGGTCATATCCGCGGAAATCTGATTTTTTACCGGGAAACAGCATCGCTTCATCTCCGCTTCCAGTATCGCCACTCTGCTGCACTACTTGAATCGCGTCGAACCACTGCTTTGCCATGGTGTCATTGCCAGTTGCGTTCGGGTGTAGGTTGTCGCCGCGCATATTCGCCTCATACGCGGCATCGATGGCTTTAAACTGATCCACCATCGTGATCGCATGCCCTTTCGCGCGGTAGTCTAGAACGATGCGTGGCACCGATTCATTAAAGATCATGACATTAGTGCGATCCGCTTCAATACGACGATTCGGTGGAATCGTGCCCAATAAGACTTTAGGCTGTCCGATATTGGGCAGTGCATAAATCTCATCCAACAAGCCTCGAAGTCGTTGAGGGCCGTTATCCAAATCGTAGCCATGGCCGACATCGTTGGTGCCCAGCATAATTAGAATCATATCGGGTTTCACCGTGGCTAAGCGACCTTGTCTCCAGGCAGTTGGCAGAATTGTCCTGAAACCGCGACGCGTCGCATCGCCAATCAAAATCCCAGAGACACCGGAATGATAATGATAGAGATTATCCGCAGGCGATGCCCCAGTCGCGGGCAGGCCATCCACATTGCGAGCATGGTGCCCCGTATAGCTGAAGCTATAGCCGTTCGCCTTCAGCAAATCGTAGAGTGATTTACGCGGTGAACCCTGCGCATCGCCATCCGCATTACTCTGTGTAATCGAATCGCCAACGAACCAAATCGCACCTAGATCCTTGTCCGAAGCAGCACTTTTGACGGCCTCAACCACTTCAGAGGGCTGCACGCCCGACTGCAAAAAGGACACCTTATCAGATGCAGTGATACTTTTCTTAGAAAACACCTCTTGGCGGTTTGCATCCAGCACCTTGAGTGTAAAACCGTCGAGCCTCTGCCCATGGCTGTCGGTTCGGTTATAGACGATAATCGCTTCAATGTTTGCCATGCTCCCAAGATCCACTTCCCACCAAGGGTTGGCTTCAGTGGACGTGTGCGAAACCGAGTCATTAAAGAAATCGCCGTTGGCCTTACCGTCCACGGCACGGGTGGCTTCGCCCGAATAAGCGACAGAGGACTGTGTCGCCTGCTGATTCAGAGCAAGGTTGACTCCCTTTTCAAACACGCCCACTTCAGCCAGCGCTAAGGTTCGATTTTCGCCGGGCAACTCAATCCGAACAATCTGCCCACTTACTTTGGGTAATTCGCCTGCCATCACCGTAAAGGGCAACGACAAGATCCATAGAATGGAGAGGAAACGGGGTAATGAATGCATATTTGTGTATATGTTCTGAAGCGAACCAGAGAAGGCTAACTACGAATAGTTGAGAGGTATTTCCTTAAAAAAAAGAGAGTCCCCTATTATAACGATATTCTGAGCGCTGCATACCCCTCGTTTACGGGACAGGAACTCTTCTCTGTATTGATATGAGCGTAATGGCTGCAGTTCGATTTTTGATATCGCTACCTCGCAATATTTCCCTTCCAGAGCTTGATCTGATTGACGGGTATGTCGTTTGCCTGTTTTGGGCCTTCCGTGCTGCGACCATTCGCAACATCTTCTTTGAGCTGAGCCATGAGCGTCTCAACCACTTCAGGATTTTTCAGGTAGAGGTTGTTTTGCTCACCTGGATCAGCTTCCAAGTCGTAGAGTTGTCCTTCAGGTGCGTCGGCCACATTGGCCAGAGCCTTTTCGGTCGGAGCCGTCCAGCCAGCCGAGCCTTTCGCGAGCAAAAGCTTCCACTTTCCCTGACGATACGCAAAGTGCCCGCTCACACTGTGATTGATGATGCCCTTACGAGTGAAACTCACAGGTTCTCCGCTAAAGAGTGGCAAGATGCTTTCACTGTCTTCGCCGGCATTTTCCGGCAGTGACTTGCCCACCAGTTCGGCACACGTAGCGAGTAAATCGGTTTGGCAAGTCAGTTCGTCGGAGACACTCCCTGCTTGGATCACTGCTGGCCATTTAACGAGGAACGGCACGCGATGGCCACCCTCCCACAAGTCTGCCTTCGAACCACGGTATTGCGCGCTAGGAAAGTGTCCTTGCTTCTCTAAATTGCTGATGCCTGCCGCTTTGGAGCAACCATTATCACTGGTTACGATCAGTATGGTATTGTCTGTAATCCCCTTTGCTTGCAGCGCGTTGACGACTTGCCCGACGACATCGTCAGTTTGCATCATGAAGTCGCCATATTGGCCAAGACCACTTTTCCCCTGCCACTTTTTAGAAGGAACAATGGGCGTATGCGGCGATGGCAACGGCATGTAGATAAAGAAGGGCTCATTACCCTGGTAGTCGGTGATATATTCGACGGCCTCCGCCGCTAGTTTGTCCAGCACATCAATCGCTTCAAAGTCCTCGGTCGCTGGCCCAGGACGACGAAACGCTTTGGCATGTGTGCCTTCGCCGACCCAGTTGCGATTACGAATCCAAACATAAGGAGGGAAATCGAGCGATGCGGTAATGCCAAACCAGGAATCAAACCCAAGATCAACGGGACCGCCTTGAATCGTTCCTTTCCAATCAATATTGGAAAGTTCAGCCGGAGGAAAGGCGCCCTTCCCCCTTTTCGCACCGAGCCCACCGGCAGGGCGTGCTTTTTTACCGTCGATCGTCGCGATCTCTAGCCCCAAGTGCCACTTGCCAATCATGGCAGTGGTATAACCATTGTCACTGAGAAAGCTCGGCACAGTCATGCGAGTCGTCGGAATCAGCGGAAGGTCGTAGCCATCGAGCACGTGTTCCTGTTTCCATGTGCGCCAATTATAGCGACCAGTGATGATACCGTAACGTGTCGGCGTGCAGACCGAGGAGGTTGTGTGCGCATCAGTAAAGATCATGCCCTCTGCTGCGACGCGATCCATGTGTGGCGTAGCGATCATGCCTCGCTCCGGATTGAGGCACTGCACATCGCCGTAGCCCATATCATCGGCAAGGATGTAGACAATATTAGGCGGACTGACCGCAGCGACAGACGAAAGGGCTGCGAGGCAGCTTGCGAGAATGGTGAGGATTGGTTGTTTCATATAAAAGTTGGTTTAGTTGGTGTCACTCTATTGTGCCAGATCGACGACAAGCGCTTGGCAACGTTCGCGGTGAGCTTTAAGAACCGAGGCATATTCCGGATTGGTGGCCAAATTCGTCTGCTCTTTCGGATCTTTACTTAGATCAAACAGCTCTTCGTAAATGGGCTGCTCGCCCTCGATGGAAGCATCGGGTAGATACGCCTTGCGATCGTTTTCACGACTGAAGTAGCGGATATACTTAAATTGTTCGCCGCGCACCGACTCGGCACGGGGGTATTCCTGGTCGGTGAAAAGATTCTCAAGAAACACATCTTTACGCCAATCAACCGACTGACCTTCCAATAACGGAACAAGGCTCTGACCTTGATACGTTTCCGGCACCTTGACGCCACACATATCCAAAATAGTCGCAGGGATATCTTGGCCGACCACAAGCGAATTCAAGCGCTTGCCTGTTTGTGAGGATTCCATGAAGGGCGAATAGACCAAGAGCGGCACATGGACGGACTCCTCGTAGAGCATGCTCTTGCCGCTGATACCATGTTCACCGTAGATTAGACCATTATCCGAACAGAAGATAATGATCGTATTCTGATCCTCACCGAGTTCGACTAGCAGCTCGCGAAGGTTCTTGATAAAAAGGTCGACTCCATAGACTGCACGAGCGGTTCTCAACTTCGTGCTGCGCAAGGCCTTCCCGTTCAAGCGGTAGTAGCCCGGCATCTTGGCAACAGTCAGCACCTCTGCCGGAAACAAGGGCGTATCGGTCGGCACGATAATCTGCTCCTGTCGATCTTCGTAAAGAGTTGAGTAAAACTCAGGGTCACTCGGCTTCGACCCCATACCTCCAAGACTGGCTTGGTGAGGTAAGTTAAAGTTAATCCATGCGCAAAATGGTTTACTGGGATCACGCTGCGCAAGAGAATCTTTGATCGATACATCCGCGTTCTCAAAGAAGTAGTCGAATGCATTCCCAGGTTTCAGATACGCTTGGGTCGCCTCAAAGAGGCCTTCAATTTGAGAGAGATGTTTTAGATTCGAAAACGTCTTATCAGATTTTGCAGGGTGAAAGCCGAGGTGCCCTTCACCATAATAGCAAAAATCGATATTCTCTTTCAGTGGTGTATTACTGCGATCGGCAATCTTAGTATGATGCTTGCCAATGAAAGCGGTCGAATACCCGGCCTGCTTGAGCTGCATCAAAAAGCTATTCGCAAAGACCTCCTCTGAAATGATGTTTTTCGAGACGTAGTTAAACCCAATTCGGTTTTTACGCTCCCATTGCCCGGTGAAAATATTGGCACGACTCGGCCCGCAGATCGGGCTAGTCACAAATGCCTGATCGAAGAAGACCCCCTCCGCTGCCAAGCGATCGAGATGCGGCGTTTCCGTGATCGGGTCTCCCGTCATACGCAACGAGTCGTAGCGTTGATCATCCGAAAAGACGAAGATGACGTTCGGTCGAGCACTCGCATGCGCAAAAGCAGAAAGCGCCGCCAGAGAGGTAACTAGAAAGGATATAACTGTTCTTTTCATGATGACTTTCATTGAGGCTTCTTAGTTAGGTCACTTGAAGCTCAGTGACACTTTATCGAGTTGGGGCTTGGAATCGTTCTTGGTGAGATCCGTCAGGCGCACTTCAAACTGAAAGCCATAGCCTTCCGGCAGACTGGTGAGATCCAGTTGCGCAGGTGTCTTAGCTACTTGCTTAGCAAAGCCTGAGATGGCGGCGTAGCTCTCATTGACTTCCTGCCAGTCTGTCCATTGGTCAACTGATCCGTCGTTGTTGGTATCCACGCCAACACGCAACTCGACGCCCTCCACCCAAGGTCCAGGACTCACAAAATCCTGCTTCGTCTGAGTGATCAGATAGAATTCCCCTTCCGCGAACATAATGTCCGGATCAGGATGCCCTGCTCCGACATTGCCACAGAATGTGAACTGTTCATTGATGTCGGAAGAGGTAAACCACGCGACACTCATTGAGTTTTTGCCACCATGAGCGGTGGCCGGATCAAAATCACAAAAGAGATAATACTGACCACCGATGGAGATGGATGCCCAATCACCATATGCATTCTGCTCTGGTTCATGGATTTCGTATGTGGCATAGGCACGAATATCTCCTTTTTTCATTCGATGCTGTGGAATGTCCTCAGGAACAGGCTTGGTCGGAAATTGATCCTTCCGGCTACTTGAGTGCCAATGCGGATGGAAATACTCGGCGAACTTGCCAGTGGGAGTCGTGCGTTCATCGACCGCTGGAGGCAGTATCTCGAAATCTCCTTTTCCATCTTTACTGACCGCATGCATCGCAAGTGGCGAATCCCACGCGTGAGTGGACGGGTCGAGCGGACTCCAGTCCTCGAGAATCATATGAAAGTTCCCATCCAGATCACGGATCACCGCACAATCAGAACCATGCGATGGATCTAAAAAGGCCAAGCCCATACCTTCGCCCGGCTCGCCATCCGTTAGATCACTATCAATCACTAGGTGCGGATCCTCATCATTTGGGAAATCATAATAAAAATAGGCGTTCCCGTCTACCAATTCAGCGGTGGTCACGAGCCCAGCCTGCGGCGGAGTCGCAGCACCATGAAAGACCCAATTGACCATATCTCGGCTTTGCCAGCCATAGTAACCGCCAGGTTTCCCCTTCAACCCTCCGGGTGCAACGAAGAGATTCGGAATCTTTGTGCTCATGAGTGGAATATCAAAACCCTCCAACTCCGCAGCCGCAACTGGCTTTGAATTTTCGCTACGCTTGTAGCGACCGAAGAGCCAGTAGTTATCCGGCCCCATACGCAGAAACACAGGTGCATCACCTACATTACCAGGACCGATCTGTCCGACAGGACTCCAGTTCAGCCATGCCGTTGATTGATCAATCGTGATCGACTTCGCGGAACGTTTTTCGTCAAAGGTTTTCAGCGCGCTTTGAAAGGTCGCGGTCTTTGCCGTTGGCGTAGCCAAGCCATCTTTAATCTCAAGACTGGATTGGTTGGCAACATTTGCCTCCCAGTCGTCTTGTGTATCAATCACCCATTCACTCGCAGAGGCAAATAATGGAGTTAGAGCTAGAATTGTCAGTGTGGAGTATTTCATAGTATTCAATTTTATATAAAAGTAGGTCTATCGCAGACTTACCAGACAACGAATAAGCGCTCATAGTCAGTCAGTTGCAAAAGATGGAACCTTCAGCCACTAAGATAGACATCTAGATTCAACATGAGCTAAGGATCTCTACGATACTAACAGAATAACAGTGCCTGTATACCCCCTCATTCACGCTATTTCCGTAATACAAAACGCTCGCTGCCCGCGCCGAGCACAGGCTCAAATGCACCCCACTGCGTTGCGGTCGCGTGTGGATAGAGCGTTAAATGGCCAAAATTACGTTAGGCTAATGCTGTTCGCGTCCGTGACGATCTCAAAAGACTAAGCATACTTGCTCTGTCCAAGATTCGGCGGCGTCATTAAGAAAAAACCAAAGAAGATCTGCACCGAAGAAAAAAGTGCCGACCCCGACACCCAATCAATGCGCGCCGTCACCCGATTTCTTGCCTTTTGCTTTAGGGAAATCCGCTTTAGCTAATGAAGTCATCGGGTCTCCCATCGCATCCATACTGTCTTCCAGTTGTGCGGTGAGTTGTTGCACCTTTTCCGCGTATTCCGGATTGTCGGCGAGATTATGCATTTCCATGGGGTCTTTCTTTACATTGAACAGCTTCACTTTTTTCAATTGCGGGTAAGCGATTAGTTTCCAATCACCGCTCAGCACCATGCGCTGCGTATTGATGTAGGCACCATAGATTTTGTCATAGCTCTGAGTCGCGCGACCATCGAGTAACGGCAACACACTCTTATAATCAATGAACTCCGGCGCAGCCTGACCGCTGATTTCCAGCGCAGTCGCCATCGCATCTTGAATGTAGATCGGCGCATTAATCTTTGTGCCAGCCTCGACACCTGGCCCCCAGACGATGAAAGGCGCACGCATGGCATCTTCATACATATTCTGTTTGCCGACTAAGCCGTGGTGCCCCACCGACAGTCCGTGGTCTGCACTGAAAATGATCCAAGTATTATCTGCTTTGCCACTCGCTTCCAATGCCTCCAGAATCCGTCCGATCTGCGCATCCATATGGGTGATGCTCGCGTAGTATTCCTGACGATTCACTTTGACCGCAAATTCTGTGCGCGGAAACGGCATCAACTTTTCGTCGCGAATAATGGGCACGCCTTTCGGCCCCTGATCCGGATATTTCGGAATATAGTTTTCCGGAAGCTGAATGCGCTCCAGTGGATACATGTCGATATACTCTTTCGGTGCCTGACGCGGATCGTGCGGCGCATTAAAAGCAACATACATAAAAAATGGCTGCTCGCTGTCGGCCTGCTCTTGCAGATAGGCCACGGTCTCATTTGCCAGCACTTCACTCCAGTGCGTGCCGCCTTCCCAGAAACCACCCTGAGCCTTGTCCCACGGCTTCCACCCCGTCGCATAATCGGCTTCGTCCTTAGGACGATTATAGCCAGCGGGCTTTTGTTTCGGCATGCCGGCGCGCACCTTGCCTGTGCGATCAAACACCTTCGGTGCACTCACTCCGCCCACATGCCACTTGCCACTCATATAGGTTTGGTAGCCTTGCTCAGCCATTAACTGTGACCAGGTCGGACGTTTCCCTTGGGCACATTCGCGAGCGTCATCACTCGCCTGCCATAAGAAGCTCCCCGTATTGAGACAGGCGCGACTCGCCATGCAAACCGCGCCCGACCATGAGCCCATATTATAGGCGTGGCTAAAACTGGCACCTTCATTGACTAAGCGATCCAGATTTGGAGTGTCGATATCCGTCAACCCGTAGGCTCCGATTGTTTCATAGGACTGATCATCCGCAAAGATGAAGAGGACATTCGGCCTGTCCTGAGCGGTGCTGAGCTCCGTCGAAGTAGCCTGTCGAAGTGGTTTTTCACTCGCGGCCTGCGCAATCCCAGCAAGGGCAATCAGGGCTGTCAGAATAATAGCTGTCTTCATCAGTATACGATTCCTCGAACTATTTATTATCTACAAAACCGTGTGCGGTCAGGAATTCGATGCTGTCTTGCAAGCTCAGGTCATAGTCGTCATCCCCCTTTTTCTTGCGAAAGAACGAGCCATTAAAGAAGCCATGCCCTTTGCCTTCAAATGAAACGAGCACACATTCATTGCCTGCATCGTTCATGAGTTTGGTAAAGCGCTCCGCATTCTCAAACGGCACGGTCTTATCCGCAGTGCCGTGCATCACGAGCGTCGGCACGATTCCTGCCCTCACCTGATGGCAGGGCGATAGATCCGTTTGTTGCTCAGGCGTGAAATTCTTCGCACCATAGCCTTTGTCGGTTGTATCCAACACTGGATTGTAGGCGATCATCAGGTTGGGAACGGAACTGACCTCTAGATCCTCGCCGTCTTCCTCACAGCCTTCGATCACACCTGTGCAGAGCGCCACATGCCCGCCAGCGGAACCACCGGAGGCGACGATACGATCGGGGTCGACGCCCAGTTCAGCAGCATGAGCTCGCACCCAGCGGATTGCAGACTTGCCGTCTTTCACACATTCGAACGGCGTGGTTTGATTGCGACTCTTCACCCGATATTCGGCTGAGAATGCGACGATGCCCAGATCAGCCATGTCGCGCGCTTGTTGATAAAACTGCTTTGGGTCACCGCCCTTCCAACCACCGCCGAAAAAGAAAACAATAGCGGGTCGATGATCAGATGCCTGTAAGCCCTCAGGTTCAAACACGTGCAGTTTCAGCTCCACCTCACCGACGGTTTTGTAGAGCAACTCACGATCTGGTTGTATCTCAGCTGCCTGCATCGTCGCCGCGCTTAGTCCGGCACAGACAAACAGCAGCACATTTTTGATAGATAGTTGTTTCATATTTATTTCTAACAGTTTTGGGTATTGAGGTGAACCACCGTTAGTAGTTCAGCGTGCCGCCCTTTTTCGGCTTCCCCTTGTTCTCTAACCACCACTCGCTCGGGCCTTCCGCTTGAATGTCTTCCCAAGTCTCAAACATAGTCTTTTTAAGCTCGTCCAGCTTCTCTGGCATAGTCGCCGCGAGGTTATTCGATTCGGTCGGATCTTTTTCGACATTGAATAGCTGGAACACATCCATGGTGTCGTTGCTCACCAACTTCCAATCGCCAACGCGCACTGCGACACGACTACTTGGGGTAGAAACGTGTGTGCGCCAGAAAAGTGGCGTCTTGCGCTCGATCGGTTGGCCAGAAAAAGCGGGCACCATACTCTCGCCGTCAATTGTGCGATCGGTCGGTAGCGGCACGCCTGCGGCTTCGAGCACTGTCGTAAAGATGTCTGAGCCGATCACTGGAATCGTGCTCACCGTGCCTGGCTCAATATGCCCTGGCCAGCGCACGATGCCTGGCACGCGAATACCGCCTTCGAGATCGTCGCGCTTGCGCCCACTGAGTCCGCCAGTGGAGCCTCCTTTTGCCCCACCTTTTCCTTCTGGGCCGTTATCGGAGGTAAAGATCAATAAAGTGTTATCAGTTAAGCCTTCTGCATCGAGGGCATCCATCACTTCACCCAGAGCAAAATCGAGCTGAGTAATGTTGCCATAATACTTGGCGTTCTGATCCTTGCCGTAGGGCTCTAAAAATGGCTCATCGGTCGCAATGGGATGGTGCGGTTCGTGCACCCAGACAGACAATACAAAGGGCTTCTTCGGATCACGAATGTCTTCGAGCCAGTGAATCGCCTCTTTCGCGACGAAAGGTGCGGAGAAACCATTCACTTCGCCCACGGGCTCGCCGTTGCGGATGAAATTTTTAGGATTCTTATGGCTGGGAGCCGCATTGTTATGCGTGGACATCCAATAATCGTAGCCATGATCTCCAGGCTGCGGATACTCGGGATTGTTAAACTGCTGCTTAGAATTTAGGTGCCACTTGCCGACGTGGCAGGTTTCGTAGCCCGCAGCTTGCAAGAGTTTCGGATAAGTGATTTCGGAAGCACGCAAGTGCGCAGGACCATTCCCAGAGAGATGTGCCCAGACGCCATTGCGATACGGCGTGCGCCCTGTCAGGATGGCGGAGCGTGACGGCGAGCAAACCCCGCACGCGGCATAGGCCTGGGTGAAGCGCACGCCTTGTGTCGCGAGCTTATCGATATTGGGGCTGACGATCTTATCGCTGCCGTAAACGGCCGAGTCGCCCCAGCCCATGTCATCGGCGAGGAAAACCACGATGTTCGGTCGCGTATCGGCGGCAGACAGCCCTACAGCCAGTAACAGGCCGCAGACTAAAGTAGATAATAGGGGGTAATGTCTCATTCACAGATACTATCACACTGCCATTTTTCAGCAATCATGCGTTTACGCGATAAATGCCCAGCAAATGCTTGAGTTGTCTTGGTCGGCAGTAAAAGCGTGCATCCATCTGCTGTTGACTAGTCTCTTGTCAAATTTCGTAGCGTGAAGCTTTAGCGAGCGTGCGTCGTGCTGGCTTTCGTGCTAAGGCACTGAACGCTCGCTAAGGCTGCACGCTACCAATATCCGATTCAATTAGATCTGAAAAAACGTTACAGGATACTACAGGAAAGTGGCTTAAATCAGTGCCATTCGGCTCTCGGTCATTTCCTGTAGCACTCCACTCTATCAATTAAACGAAAAAGCCCGATCATTAAGAGGATCGGGCTTTCGGAAAAGGTGACTGAGATGACTATACTCACGCGCATCATGCGCGGCAGTATACTTGCGACGGCGAACCATCACGTATGCCTGTATCCCAGTGATCAGACATCTGGCCTTGGAAGTGTGACACCACATGCGAACTCCATACCAAACGGAAAGATGCCTAATTAAAAAGGCAGCAACCAATCCGGATCTTCGACATTCGCTTGCTGAGGGCCGGGCGTGCTGCGTCCGGCGCGGACCTGATTCTTAAACAGTGCTTCCAGTTGCGCAGCGACCTCTGGAGAGCTAGCGAGCACATCGGTGGTTTCTTTCACGTCATCGCTCATGTTATACAGCTCACGTGTGAAGGTCTTATTTTTACGGTCTAGTTGGAAAACCAGCTTCCAATCGCCGCGGCGAATCGCATAGCCACCATCAAAGTCGTGGTGGATCACAGCAGGATTCTCGGCGCGCTCTTTACCTTCATACAGCGGCAGGATATTATGACTGTCTGGCCCCGTATTTTCATCCAATTTCACTCCGGCAATCGCCGCTGATGTTGCCAGAAAATCGTTCAAGCAAATCGGCGTATCGTTGGAACTGCCTGCAGGTGTCACTTTCGGCCAGCGGACGATATACGGCACGCGGTGGCCGCCTTCGTAGATGCTGCGCTTCTGCCCGCGAAACTGATGCGTCAAATCGCAGCCCATCTTCTTTAGCTCGCCTAGCTCTTTGCCGGTGCTGCCGTTGTCGGTAGAAAAAATGACCAGTGTGTTCTCGGCAATTCCCTGCGCATCCAAGGCTTCCAAAACCGTCCCCACTGCCGCGTCCGTCTGGATAATCCAATCGGCATACAGGTTCAAGCCGCTCTTGCCCTTGAATTCATCGGACGGTGCGATTGGAGTATGGGGCGAGTTGAGTGAAAAATAGAGAAAGAACGGCTCATCCTGATGGGCTTTTTCCGCGATGTAACGCTCGGCATCCGCTGCAAGTGCAGGCATTACGGCCTCTAAGGTCCAACCAGGAGCCATGGGGCCGGCAATGCCAAACATCTTCTTCGGCTTCGTCTCAGTGGGTTGATCGACGATCATGTTGTCGCGATAAAACACATACGGCGGCATATTGGGAATATCGTCGCCGAAATAATAATTGAAACCATGATCGACAGGTCCGCCTTTGATCGGCTGCGTAAAATCAAGCTTCCTCCAGTCGTATCTTAAATTCACCTTCTGAAAGTCCGCGCAATTGACAAACAGATGTTGATCCAAACGCATCTCCTCGGCGATCGTCTGCCCCTGCTTATTCGTAAAATCGATACCGATGTGCCATTTCCCGATCATGCCGGTGTCATAGCCTGCATCACGTAGCACTTCTGCCACGGTCTCAATTTCGGGTTCGATCAAGGCAGGAAAGAAGCCCCAAGTCACACCGCTCTTCAAACCCGAGCGCCAACTGTAGCGCCCCGTCATTAGCCCGTAGCGGCTCGGCGTGCAAACCGAGGAGTCGCTGTGCGCGTCCGTAAAGTTCATTCCCTCTTCGACCAAGCGGTTCAAATTCGGAGTCGGGATGGTGCATTTTTCATTATTGGCCTGCACCGAGCCGTAGCCCATGTCATCGGCCAGAATGAAAATAATATTGGGACGTTGCGCTTCGTTCGCGGTAAGAACGGACGACAGGACCAATGAAGCGAGGAACAGCAGTTTTTTCATCATTATATTTAAAAGAGTAGTTAGGAGCTAAACATCAATGTTTTATGACGTCATTGGCTGTCGTCAAATAGCTTCGCCCTTGGATGCAACCGAAGGCCGAAGCCATTTGGCGAATGGTGGATGGTTCATAAACCGCTGATGATCAGCTCCTACCCCCCCGCATTCTAACGCTTCTTAGGATTACCAGATACTATCACACTGCAATTTTTCAGCAATCTTGCGTATACGCGATCATTGCGGGGCAAATACAGGGGCGTGGTGGTGGCCGAGTCGCCTGCGTGTCTATTTAGCAGTAATGCAAAATCCGGTGACTAGTGAATCGGGCAGCTTTTGTGGCAATTTGATTTTTAAGCCCTCGCCCGAGCGGTTCCATTGAATACGCTCGTTACTTCCCAGCATGGTGATTGATTTGATTGAGGCCTCGTAAATGCCACCAGTCGCCAGCGTTTTAATCAGGATATCTTCAGTCGGCGTAGCGAGCACGAAGGCATAGAGCGTGCCCTCTTTCGTTGCCTTTCCTGTGTCCTGACGATGGGTGAAGCGAATGTCTTCTTGGCTGTAGGGCGTGTGGTTTTCGTTACCGCGTCCGCCGTCGATCACCACGGGGCCTTCGCCAAAGACTTTCCATGGCCGACTGCCATAGATACCTTCGCCATTCACCTTCATCAGGTCGCGGAAGGCGTTCAAATAATTCATTTGATATTCGGGTATGGTGCCTTCGCCCGTCAGAGCGATATTGAGCATGACCACGCCATTCTTGCTGATGGAATCGACGGCATTCCCAACCATGGTTGGGATTTTCATGCGATTGGTCGCACCATCACGATAAAACCAAGTGCCGGAAAGATCCGTCGCCCACATCCAGGGCTCTGGCTCGATTTGTGCCGCACTACCGCGCTCCATGTTGTAGGTGAAGGCCTGCTTGTTCTTTTTCGAATCCTTAAATGAGAGCACAACGTCCTGTTTGCCGTGATTCTCCTGTAAATCCTTATTCACATAATCCGTAAACAGCTTCAGCCCCAAGCCGTTTCCCGATTTAAGATCCGGATACGGCGAATCGTTGTTAAACATATCGGGATCATACTTCTCAATAATTTCCCAGCAGCGCGCATACCAATGCTCGTTCCAGGCATCGTCCGAATTGTAGTGCTTGACCGAGTAATCCATATTGAACAACTGCCATGCCAGCGTGCCCGGCTTCTGATATTGGCGCGCAGAACTGAAAAAGCGCGGCGACCAGTAGAGGTGCGTCGATACCCCAAATTTCAGGCCATGCTTTTGCGCAGCGGCTTTCCACTCCTTGAGCGTGTCGCGCTTCGGCCCCATATCGAACGAGTTCCATGGATGGGAGGAATCATACATGTCGAAGTTATCATGGTGCGTCGCAACCGGCATGATGAAACGTGCACCGACATCCTTGACCTCTTGCACCAGTGCATCGGGATCCCACTCCTCTGCCTTGAACATTGGAATAAGGTCTTCGTAACCAAACTCTGCATGAGGGCCGTAGGTCTTGTCGTGCCAATCGGTAAGACGCTGCACGGCTTCGGGATGCTTCGACGCACTCAACTGCCCCTCGGTGCCATACATCCAGGCGCCGTAGTGAGAGCCGTCATGCGGGCGGCCATCCTTGATCGAGGAGGGAATGCCCCAGTGAAACCAGACACCGAGCTTGCCATCGACAAACCAGTCCGGCACTTGATATCCCTCTGCTAAGGACTCCCAAGTTGGTTCGACTGCGCTCACCAAAGGTGGTTCAATGTGCTCTGCACAGGCAAGACTGCCCGACAGGCCTAGAAAAAGTAGCGTGATATATTTAGCTTTCATAAATGTTATATAAATCGGTCCAGCCTGCCTCGATGAATGACGATCAACAAAAAATCCGACACACTTTTGGCAAGTATGCCGGATTCTAAAAGTCACCGACCCTACAGGTGATGTTTAACCCTAATATAGAAAGGAGTGGTCGAGCCGTAGATATCCTTAAGCTTGGCGACGACGAAGCATCACAAATGCCAAGCCAGTGAGACCCGCGAGCAGCGCGTAGGTGCCAGGCTCGGGGATGACAGTGATCGCCAATCCCAAATCGCCTCCACCAATATCGTATGCGTAGTCCGTAGTGAAAGACTGCCCCGCTTCCAAGCCGGTCACGTTCACGCTGGCGAATGTGCCAGCAATGGTGCCGTAGTCAAATAGCTCATAGGTTCCGAGCTCAGTTCCAGCGGTCAGCGCAGTCAGATCGAGATTCAAAGTGGCGTTGGCGATCGACAGCGTATTAGTGACTTCGAACAGCGTCACGGCACCCGCAGCGGAAGCGTTGAAGGTCGCTATTTCATTGTCACCCGCGCCAGTCAAATTACGATTAATGTCCAGATTAGTCACCTTCGCGGTAGCACCGGAATTGACCACCACAAAAAGCCCGCCACCAAATGAATTACCTAGATTTCCATCGGCTGTGCCTGTAGTCAGATCCAGCGTGCCGCCGGTCGCTAGTGTCAACGTGGCTCCGCTTCCGCGGAAATTAACCCCCGAATCCGTTGCGACCGTCAAGGATTGACCATTGCCAATCGTGAAATCGGAATTGAAGGCCACCCACACATTGCCGCTTCCTGCAGTAGGAATATTGTTCACCACCGCAGAGTCTGAACCGCTGGTGGGAACCGTGTTGTCGGGTGTTCCTGTCCAGTTGTCGCCGGCGGCCCAACCGCTTTCATTATTGGCGTCATTCGTCCAAGTAATCGTAGCTGCGTGGGAGACAGATGCGAGCGCCACTGTGCAAGCGAGTGCCAGAGAGGATGTTTTGATGATCGATGTCATTTTCATAAGTGTATATTTTTAGTCTTCAGAGGGGTGGGAGTTAGCAACACGTCTTATTACACCATAATTCCTGCATCTTGCATACCGTCCGTTCGGACGGTAGAGCCGAGCCCCATTCCTCTGGACGCGGATACGATCTCGCTTCAATCTGAAAAAATCATGTTTCCGTATCGGCTTCAACTCGCGCTCATCACCTTTTGCACAGGGCTTTGCTGTGCGACTCAAGCGCAGGAGCCACAGATCGATTTAAAAACGCGCTCCATTAGTCAGCTCGAACAGCAGCTGAATGACATAAATTCCGAGCTCAAAGGCTTGGCCCATCTCAGCCTGCGTAGCGGGATCGGTAACGTCGGCTACCGCTCGATGCAGCAAGTAGCGGACGATCACCCGGAATGGGTGGAGATTCAGCTAAATGCGGAGTATCCCATTGATCAAGTGGTGCTGGTGCCCACGATTTGGCGCGACACCGAAGCAGGCTTTCAAGCCGATGGCTTCCCCTTGGAGTTTCAGATCCGGGCAGGCACCGAAGCAGACAAGACAGGCAAGGTGATCGCCAAATACAGCGAGGCCGATGGCCTTCTGCCGCGGATCGCTCCTGTTATCGTCGCAACCGACGACACCACCGCCTCGTGGCTACGGATCGAGAGCTTCAAACACTCTCGCTGGAAACACTATCCAGAACCTAAATACACACTGCAATTCTCCGAAGTGCTCATCTTCAGTGGCACAAAGAATGTCGCGCTGCATCAAACCGTTCACACTTCAAGCAATATGACTGACAGTGCCGGTGCCTGGGATGAGCGATTTCTGGTCGACGGCTTTGTCCCCTACTTAATGGACTCCGCACTCGGGAGTCAGAGCTTGGCCTACGTCAGCTCGATTGGGCAGCGCCCCACGTTGACGCTCGATCTGGAGCGCCCCTATCCCATTAATCAAATTCATTTACACGCCGTCGATCAAAGCGACACCGTGCCACAGGTCTATGCTGGCGATTTGGGTATTCCACCACACCTTCGGGTTGAAGGTGCCATGCAGCCTAATTTTTCCGACGCAGTCACGATACTGGATTACCAGCGAGAGAGCATCAACAACACTGGGCCGATTCTGATGTGGAATGTCCCTGAAACGACCTGCCGGTATGTCCGGATCGTATCGCTGGGAGCAGACCGTAAAACCGAATTCAGTCCGGATAAATTCAGGATCGGCTATGCTGAAGTAGCGTTATTCTCGGGCGGGCACAATGTAGCATTCGGTAAAGCTTTCCAAGCAGAGGGGACACAAATCCCACCTAGCAGCGCTCGGTTAATCAGCTCATTGACGGATGGCAATAATCTATATGGTCAGATACTGCCGATCCGAACTTGGATGGAAGAGCTGGCTCGTCGGCATGACTTAGAGACGCTCAAGCCTTTGATAGAACAAGCGCTGGCCCAACGCTACGCCCGCCAGAAGTCGCAACTCCGAATGGTGAGTGGGTTAGCAGCATTACTCGCGGCTGCGATCGGCCTGATCATACTGATCCAACGCAACGCGCGACAGCGACAGCTGGCCGAACTGAAAGAACGCATGGCGGCAGATCTCCATGACGAACTCGGAGCCAATTTGCACACCATCCGTCTCTTCGGTGATCTGGCCAAAGAAAGTGTCGATTCACGCAGTGAACTGCTGGAGCTACTGGATCGCTCTTCAGACTTCACGGAGCGGAGCATTCAGGCGGTGCGCAAAAGCCTCGGCGCCTTGGAATCGAAAGACCTGCACCTGCAACTGGTCGATGACATGCGTGACATCTCCAGTCGAATCCTAACGGACCAAAGCCATACAATTACTTTTGAAGGCGAAGCCATGCTACAACACCTCAAGCCACGAAAGCAGGTCGACCTCTTTCTATTCTATAAAGAATGCCTGACCAACATCGTTCGCCATTCGGGTGCAACACGCGTCACCACACAAGTCATCGCCAACCGAAAAAGTATCCAGATCATCGTTACTGACAACGGTCATAGCCTACCGGACTCATTACAGAATCCACCCGCCTCACTCGCCCGCCGTGCAAAGCTCATCGGCGCACACTTAACCGTGGCAAACACTGAGACAGGCACTCACATCACCCTCATCCTCCCCCTGCGCAAATGGAATCTACTGAAATAACCTCGAACATACGTGTATCACTGGTGGAAGACCACCCCGGTTTCCGAGAAATCATCACCCTCTATTTTAAGCGCATCGAAGGCATCGAGCTCATCAGCCAGTTCGGAACCGCCGAAGCGGCACTACGAGTGCTGGAAAAGAGCTCCACACAGACATGCCCTGACGTGATTTTGCTGGATCTAAACCTCCCGGGCATCTCGGGGCTCGATGCGATACGTTGGATCCAAGACTATTCACCAAACAGTAAAATCATCATCCTCACCCAATCCGAAAAGGAGGCCGATGTCGTCGCCGCGATTCGCAGCGGTGCGGTCGGCTACTTGCTAAAATCCGCCACGGCCCAAGAAATTACGGATGGCATCCGTAATGCCATGCAAGGCGGGGCGTCTTTAGATCCCAAAGTGGCAATCTATATATTGAATCTGCTTCAAGGTGCATCGCCCAAAGAGACGCTCGATAAACCGCTCTCCGAACGCGAACTAGAGATCTTGCAACTACTCAGTGCAGGCTTAGTCAAAAAGGAAATTGCTGATCAGCTGAATATTACCATCACCACCGTCAAATATCACATACGCCACATTTATGAGAAGCTACAGGTGGTCAATGCGGCAGCAGCAGTGGATAAGGGGCACCGCACGGGTATTATAGATCGGTAATTCGATTCAATTAGATCAACCATAGAAGCGTGCTTTCAGCTGCTTTTGACTAGTCTCTTTCAAATTTCGTAGCGTGAAGCTTTAGCGAGCGTGCGTCGTGCTGGCTTTCGTGCTGAGGCACTGAACGCTCGCTAAATCTTCACGCTACCAATATCCGATTCAATTAGATCCGAAACAATCAACGTTACAGGATACAGAAAAGTGGCTTAAGTCAGCGCCATTCGGATTCTTACCGCGACCGTCGTCTCAACATCGCACAAGCAATGCTGAGAAAACCAAATGCGATGGCAACGTTCGCTGGTTCTGGAATATCCACATAGTTGCCTTTCTTGCCTGCTTTGTAAAGAGGCTCCAGCGGCTTAACTGAGTCATAGACCCTTACATTCGCCAACTCAAAGCCATAGCCATGATTCAATCCACGGTTCACACCAAAGGCGAAATTTTTGAGCTGAGCAGCTAAGGAAATCGCTGCGCCGTCGAGCAGATCGCCAAAGCTTCCATCAACAGAGGAAATGGTAGTCGTCAGTTGCCCCCCATCGGATACAAGTCCCACGTGATACCACGTGTTGCTGTTGTGCGCAGCAACAGTAGGAGTGAACAACTTTTTCCTCGCTTGCCCAGCGATCAGCAACAGCGATCCATCTTCCGTTTTCTTGTTTCCAACCACAGGTTGCCCAGCGCTAAAGAACTGAAAGGAGCCGAGATCCGTGAGCGTATTGGAAGAGAAAATTCCAGGAAAAGCGCCCCCTTGATCGACCACATCAGTTCTCATCCAGAAAGACACAGTAAATTGTGTTAAATCTCGACTGGAATCAACCATCAGGTAGCTCTGGGGACTGTCTATCTTTGTCGAAGAAGTAAACACTGCACCTGCTGCTCCCAGAGTGACGGGCACCTCACCCGCATTCTTCAACTGGAACGCCGGTCCGACCTCATTATCCAATAGGTCTCCGTCTGAAAAGTCGTAATGCGCGACCAGCTTCGCGTGAGCCGAACTCAGCGTTAAAAATGTAAGTAACAGGGCAGAAGTGAGACGTTTCATATTGATCAAATTCGAGGGGATCAAACTTTACGAACACGTAAAATACGGGGGGGACGGGTAACTTAGATAAGCAGTATAACAGATAAAGCGAAACCTCAAGCACTGAGCTCAAGATTCCATGCTATCCTACAAGGATAGTAACGTAACTCCTGCCTAAGTGTCTATGACGTATTCACATGTTTCCGCCACAATCTTCCGATCTGAATCGTTGCTAGAGCTTGATATCAATGTCGTGGGCTTCCTTTCCTGCTCGCCATAGCCCCGTAGGGTGGAGCGATGCGGGCGACGGCGGGAGCCGTGCCCACCCGATGGTGCATGTGCAATCAATGGCCATGTCGGTCGAGCAGCTACATTCGACGGGCTCATGCCTGGCAACTAACACCTGATGACTACCTTCTAGCTACTCTTTTATAGGATAATGGTGCGGCCGCCTAGCAGGCTGTAACATTCAAAACTTCTCAAATCCTATGGTTTGGCTACAAACATCGAACGGCCAATGCACATTGGAATGAAAAGCGAATTTCTATTCAAAATTGGACGTTTCACGTTCGACGTTCATGCCGACCAAACTCCAGAATACTTCAGCTCTTCGAAGTCTCTCGAGAAACAGATAAAGACGAAACAACGCGAGAGATAAGGCACTAGGTTGATTCTATTGCTTCCAAACAATCTCAGACGTTTCCTGCTCAATATCAACCGTAACACTCGCGTGCTGGAACTCGCGTTGATACACGTAACCCTCTCGAGTCGCCTCCCCTGTCGGAGCACCCAGCGGATATTGATACTCTGGGATATCTTTCATCCAGTATTTGCTTCTGCCATTGTCGACGCCGTAGCCATCGGAAAACATGAAGTAGCTATGCTTTTCGGCGCAGATCAAAAAGAGCGCCAAGGCATACGTAAATCGATTGTTGGGTGAAGCGAATTCCTTGGTCGAGTCTTGGCTGGCTTCCATATCCATATCGGTATCAGCATAACTCCCCTGACCGATAGTAAAGGCAATGATCTTGCCCGACTGTGCAGCAGACTGAATGGCCGCAATCCCCTTTGCCATATACTCCTTGCGCGACATTCCGCCGACCGCGTGCTCGAAGCCTTCGATATAGGAACCGTCGAAAGGCTCCATATATTCGAGCCCTGCGTCAGTAAATCTCGCTCGGATGATGTTAGACACGACAAGGCTCTCTGTTCCAGCAATGGCTCGCAATTGCTTCATGATATGATGATAGCCCTGCTCGACCGCCGTTTTCTTGGCATCGCCTACCTGCCGCTTCAAATAACCGTGCTCCAGCGCCTTAATATTTCCATCCACGAAAATGCCGTCGATATACTCCGAGCCACAGGCCTGCTTGGCGTGGGTCAGCCACCAATCCTGCACCGCAGGGTTCGATAGGTCGTAGGCGGGCACCTTTCCCCGCACTAACTTAGTGTTTCCCTTTTGATCACTGAGAAACGCATCTGGAATCGAGGCTAACTGCGCATCCGCAGCGTAGGCCGAGTAATGCACCAAGATATTACGGTAATAGAGAACCTTCGTCCGAGGGTTGATCGCTTTGACCGCCTTTGCCGCTTTCCAGGTGCCGACCTCGGTGCCGCCAAACTCCTTGGCTCCGGTGGTCTTCTCAAAAGTAATCAGCGGAAAGGTCGCTAAATACTCCACTTCCTGGGGAGTAAACGACGTGGCCTTGCGCACATGCATATAGCGTGGCACCGTGTCCCAACTGAAGTCAGGAAGTCGATCTGCAAAACTAGCAGAATACGTGGTGATCGATAGGATCGCAGAAAGAGCAATTTTAAGAGTGTTCATGAATATAGGGGCGGAGTCAGAGACGAATAATCGGTGCGACTATAGCATATCCGCCGCCGCTCAAGTATCACTTGTTCACGTGATAGGCAGACCAGTCCGCTAACTATTTCTAGGCAAATTATCCCACGTATCCCAGTATCATGCGTTCTTTTGTAGCGGATCCGCGAAGCGGTTTCGGCCAGTGCCTATCGTAGTGCGCAGCTTCTGCTAGTCGAAATAGCTTCGCCAGTCCGCTACACTATTTCTAGGCAAATCATCCCACGTAGCCCCGTATCATGCATTCTTTTGTAGCGGATCCGCGAAGCGGTTTCGGCCAGTGCCTATCGTAGTCGCAGCTTCTGCTGGTCGAAATGGCTTCGCCAGTCCGCTACACTATTTCTAGGCACCTGATCCCACGTAGCCCCGTATCATGCATTCTTTTGTAGCGGATCCGCGAAGCGGTTTCGGCCAGTGCCTATCGTAGTGCGCAGCTTCTGCTAGTCGAAATGGCTTCGCCAGTCCGCTACACTATTTCTAGGCACCTGATCCCACGTAGCCCAGTATCATGCATTCTTTTGTAGCGGATCCGCGAAGCGGTTTCAGCCAGTGCCTATCGTAGTCGCAGCTTCTGCTGGTCGAAATGGCTTCACCAGTCCGCTACACCAGTTCTAGGCAAATCATCCCACGTAGCCCAGTATTATGCGTTCTTTTGTAGCGGATCCGCGAAGCGGTTTCGGCCAGTGCCTATCGTAGTGCGCAGCTTCTGCTAGTCGAAATGGCTTCACCAGTCCGCTACACCAGTTCTAGCCAGCTGATCAATGCGCGGCGTTGACTTCATTGATTTCCCTCCGGAGAAGCACCTACAGCACGTCCGGCGTCCACTCAGGGATGCCCGCCTCCCTAGCCTGTGCCTCGAGCTTCGCGAACGGTTGATCCTCCTTTGCCACTCTGGGGAGGTCTTCGTTCACCATCAGCGGTAGAGCCGACTCCCACCAACCGTCGTAGGCTTGGCGCATTTGAGCGACCACTTCTGGATATTGTTTAGCGACATCCTTCGTCTCCGAGGGATCGTTTTCAATATCGTAGAGCTGCTGATTGTTCACGAAACGCCACTTCTGCGTGCGCATGCCACATTTTTCATATTGAAATGTATCACGCTTTCCTGTCGGCCAGCGACCGCAGTGGAAAAACAATTCACGATCGGCCCAGTCTGCCTTTGAATCTTCTAGCAGCGGTAAGAGGGAACGGCCATCCAAGTCCTGCATCTCATTGGGGAGTTCTGCCCCAGCAAGCTCTGCAAACGTCTGATAGAGGTCAATATGAGCGACCAGGCCATCAATATCGACGCCTGCACCGAGCACGCCCTGCCATTGCCAGAATGCCGGCACGTGGGTGCCGCCTTCATTGGGCGAATTCTTACGCCCTCTCATGCCCGCATTAAACGGAAGCACCTTCTTGCCATTGTGGTTCATGGCTTTCATCGACATCCCATTATCGGTCATAAAGATGATCAGTGTATTCTCCAACGCGTCCCACTTTTTCAAGAGTGATAGCATATGCCCAAAGTTATCATCGATATTCTCGATCATACCATAGCGCGCTGCGGTGCCCTCGTCATAGCCGTCCGCTAAGAAGCGCTGTTTGTATTGGTCCGGTGCATACATCGGCCCATGCGGTGCATTCAGTGAAATATAGGCGAAATATGGTTGATTGGCCGCACGCTGCTGTTTGATCCAGCCCTCTGCTGCATCAAAAAACACGTCCGTGCAAAAGCCTTTCGTCTGAACCACCGTATCATTGTGCAGCAGCACATTATCAAAATAAACGTTTTCACCATTGGCTGGAAAATCGCCGAGACCCGTCTGACCGATCCCGCCTGCGCCATGCATCAGCACTTCGTCAAAGCCCCGATTTTGCGGTAGGTATTCCGGCTCATCACCAAGGTGCCACTTACCAAAGAGGCCTGTCGCATAGCCAGCGCTCTGTAGTGCTTGCGGCATGGTAAAGACTTTCGGTGCCATCCGCTCGCGTTGAAGAATCGTGTGGGTCACGCCGACCTTGAAAGGAAAGCGGCCACTCATGATGGCCGCGCGCGTGGGCGCACACGTCGGGCTGACTTGGAAATCAGTAAAACGCGTGGCGCCTTCGTAGAATTTGTCGATATTCGGCGTGCGCACGATCGTATTGCCCATACAGGAGAGGTCGCCCATGCCTTGGTCATCGGTGATGACCATGATGATGTTGGGACGCGATCCAGCGAGGTTGCTAGCGGCATGGCTGATCGTGTGGCTCGTGGCAAATAGCAGTGCCAGCGTAGCGAGAGGGAAAAGTGAGAGTGTTTTCATAAATGGATAAATGGTCGTCGTTTTCTATTTCGTTTTCTTAGCTGGCCTGACCTGCTTCTTTTCTAATGGAAGATTACGGTCGAACAGCTCACCGAACTTCGCGTGTTTACTGCCGGCAATCGCTTGCTCCTGCCAATGCTTTAGTTGGGCGTCGTAATTCTTACGCATGATTTCAAGCAAGGGTTGAGCCTCCGGATTGTGTGCGAGATTCGTCATCTCCAGCGGATCTTTGCTCAGATGAAACAATTCTTCTGTCGGCTCCATTTCTGAATCACCATACCACCAATAAGTATATTTGTGATCTTTAGTGACCACGGTCAGCGCAGAGGTCGCGCCGCTACCGAAACAGTTCATGAGTGCCATCTGCTCACGAACGTCCGCGCTTGGGTCCTTCAACAGCGGCAACAGACTAACACCGTCGATGTTCGATGGGATCGAAAGCCCGGCCAGTTCCAAAATGGTCGGGGCAAAATCGATGTTGCCGGTCAGAGCCGGGCTGCGGAGCTGTTTGCCAGAAGTCGCACTGCGCGGGTCATAGATCATCAGCGGCACACGCGAGGACTCCTCCATTGGCAGAACTTTCGAGCCATAGCCGTGCGCACCGTTGATGTAGCCATTGTCACTGGTATAGATGATCACCGTATTATCGGCAACGCCCTGCGCTTCCAAGGCCTCACGAATCATTCCCAGCGCCACATCGATCGCGTAGATCTGTTGATAGTATTTACGCATTTCACCGTCGTAGTCGGTATCGTAATGCCACTCCGTAAAACGTGGATACTGCCGCCCCTGCTTACTTTGCGGCGAGAGGTGTGCACCGTTCTCACGGCCGAAGTTCGCGGGTTTAGTAAACGTCTTACCTGCATAGATGTGATCAAATTGCGGATCCGGAGTTGCCGGCTTGTGCGGCGCTTTGAAGCTAATCGACAAGCAAAACGGCTTGTCCTGCTTCACCGCCTCGGTGATCACGTCCTTACTAAATGCAGCATACGACAACGTGGAATGCGGATAATCCTTCGCATACTTCGCCATGGATTTGTTTTTTCCAGTTCGATAACTCGTCTGCCCGTCGGCACCACCCCACAGATCAAAGAACTCGCTACCGTCATAGCCATGCCCATCGATTTTGAAGCCAAACTTACCGGCAAACGCGGTCAGATAACCAGCCTCCCGCAATAACACCGGATACGACTTTGACCAGATCTCGGATGTCATATCACCATGCCCAAAATTGGTGCCCGTTTTGTATTCATACATGCCAGTCATGACATTCGCGCGGCTCGCCATGCAAATCGCAGTCGTATTGTAATGCCGATCGAAAATCACACCATCCCGCCCCAGCTGATCCATCTGTGGTGTCTGCACTTCAGGGTTCCCGTAAATACCGACTGAACCGAAGTTCTGATCGTCTGCCATGAGGTAGACGATGTTCGGGCGAGAGTCAGCTAACACGTGATTACTGACAAATAATAGGAGTAGAGGCGCAGATAGCTTTAAGAACAACTTTGAAGTCCAGGCACTCGCCCTTTCTTTCGCTAATAGCGAAGAGCTCATTTTAAAAGCCTCCACGGAAACAGAGTGAAAAGTTTTAATACCGATTTTCATTTTTTTAAAAATAGCATTTTTGATCTATTTTGGGTCTACTGTTTCAGTGATTGAAGCATACTGCTGGATGCTGGCAGCAAACACATCTGCCATCATCTTTTTTCCGATGTTATTGTAATGAACGCCATCTCTGCAGTTCGCTTCCTGACCTGCCATAGCGGATTGAATATCGATCAGTGTTACACTGGGATCTTCCGCAATCTTCTCGATGATAGGGATGATGTGACGAACCAGATTATCACGTCGCCCGATCCGTTCGGCCTTCATCTCTTCCCGTTTTTCAGCCGCTGGGAAAACAGGCAATGGAGTCGCTACAAATATCTGCGGCTTGCTTGGCAAGGCTTGAAAAGTCTCGATCAGTTTTTGATAGCCCACCAAAAATTCTTCTTCGGCAGAGCCTTGAAACGGCGTTTCGCGCTCGAGATCGTCCCACCAGCGAGGGTTTGCATCGTTGGTCCCCAGCATAATGATGACGATGTCAGGATTGGATTGAATCGCCTTCTCATATTCAGGGATCTTATGGTATGGACGAAGGCTTCCTTCAATAACCGTCGCCGCACCTATTCCGCAGTTGATCGTTTCCCAACCATCTCCCAGCGCTTCCTGAAGTAACTTCGGATAACCTGCTTTCGTATTACTATCTCCAACACAAGTGATGCGAATCACCTCGCTCGCATCTACGTAATGCGCCGCAGACAGAAACAGAGACGCCATAACCAGAATAATATTTTTTATTTCCATAGAATTAATTTATTTCTTTAGAGTTTGAAGGTCATCTTCGATCACAGCGGCCACTTTTTTAGCGAGCGCGTCCGCCCCCTTAGGCCTGAAGTGAACACTACGGGAAACCGTAAAAGAGCCCCTCAAGTCTCGAACCCTGAACTTATCATCAGGACAGGACACAGTGAGCACCTTCATCGGAGCAAAGGTGAAATTGCCATCATCCTCTGTGACTCGAGAAGTTAACCCATCTTTGCCAACTCCAAATACATAGGAATCATCCGATCCGTATAAACCGTCAAAGCCATTGAACTGAACCGTCGCGCCGCCATCCGAACTCAACTCCACATTCTCCACCGAAAACTGGATCGAGTCTTCCTCGTCCACATATCGTTTGTTTGAGACCCCGAAGTATTCATCACTGGAATACACTTGAGCTTTCTCGCCAAGCTTCACTGCGGAGTCATTACCATTAAGTATAATGTCACCGTCAACATACCCCTTATACCGGATGTCCCACGCAAGTGAATCATTTGAGCCACCGACTCCATCCAGATCCTGATTTTTAATGGAGAACGAATAAACAATGTCCAATCCGTCCTCCACCTTAGTAATTTTTACATCCGAGTCACTAGCAGTCAGACCACTGATTTTTGCATCTGACAAATCAGCTTGCACATCATGAAACCTGACAGAAACATCTCCGTCAGCGTTGGCGGGGCCGACCCCAATGGGAACGGAGTTATACATTTTCAGTTTAAAACTTCCGTCCTCCTGCTGTTCCACCATCCAGATCCCCGTATTTTCCAACCCTCCACTGATTTCTGGGTTACCTTGGAGAAGTAACTTTAAGAGCGAAACTCCCGCGCTATTATGCCCAGCCAGAAGGATCGATTTTTCAGAGCCTCCAAAACGTCTTTTAATAACATCTATCGCGTGCAGTGAGGCGTGCTTCATGTAAGCGACTTTCACATTATCATCACTTCCCCGAGGGTATTTGCCGTAGTTATTGGTGGCACCCTCGCGCAGCTTGAAAAACAGCTTTTCCCTCTCTGGAAGAAGAATGGGCTCTCCCTTATTAAGTATATCTTCCTGCACATCTGGGATGTCTTTCGACAAGATGGCTTTCATTCCAGTGCCTTCCCTGAGCTCAGGCCAGACTTCACCCTTGCTACCAGTGATCTCCATGTATGGAAGGATCGTATTACGCGCTCTCCACAAGGGACTGCTGGCGATAAAATCAAACTTATAGGCCTTGAGCTTTTCCGTAGCTGCAAGCACCTCTTGATTCCCTTTCGGGGTGAACATATCAGGATTCCCCACATACGCAGGCCATTCCGACTGTGGGATTCCCTTCGCTTCCCAAGCTTTTCTCACATTATGCCCGCCCTCGGCATGGCGGATGTAATAGATCTTCAGCCCTGCTTCACAAACGCTCGTCGCCATCGACGCGCACGCCATCATAGCTAATAGAAGAAATCGTAGTTTGGTTTTCATCATCTTAGTTACCAGTTCGTCTCTGCTTAATTTCGTATTGACTGATTGAGATATGGCGAGCGACTAATCGCCGAGGGCTTTGGTGATCTTCTTCCGCGCCCCAAGCGTGAGCGAAAATTCCAATGGTTGCGGCTGCCCTGGTGTGCTGCGCCCCGAATCAATGCTGCCCTGCATCAAATCAGTCAGTGCCTTGAGTTTCTCCGGATGCTGCTTGCTGAGGTCATTCTTCTCCCCCAGATCGTCCTCTAACTGATACAGTTCGGTCTTTCCCGAAGTTAAAAAGATCGCCTTCCACGGCCCTTGACGAATCGCCAGATCACCCGACATCGATTGATGCACTGTGAACGCTCGGGTGGGCTCGTGGCTCTGCCCTAATAAAGCTGGCAGCATCGAGACGCTGTCCTCTCCGGCATTATCTGGGATCGTAGCACCAGTGATCTCCGCGCAAGTCGCCATTAAGTCCGTTTGACAGACGGTCTGATTCCAAATAGATCCCGCCGCAACCTTCCCTGGCCAGCGAGCAATGAACGGCACGCGATGGCCACCCTCATAAATGCTGCGCTTTGAGGCCTTCAATGGTTCATACGCCCGTTGTGCCGCGCCATTATCTGCGGTGGCGATGATCAAGGTATTCTCAGCAAAACCATTCGCTTCTAATGCGTCCATAACCTGCCCCAGCATCGCATCCCCTTGAAATACCCAATCACCATACAGCGGATCCTTCTTGACCACATCCTTCGCTCCACTCCCGAGGAATTGGGGCGCAGGGACAACGGGCGCATGTGGCGGGCATACAGGAAAATAGAGAAAGAATGGTTGATCGGCGGACTGCTGGTTAATCCACTCCACGGCCTTCGCCGCCATCAAAGGCTGACCTTCGACTTCTGCCACCTTGGCGACCATGGTATCACCTTCAAACAAATCCCCGAGACTGCGCGCCTCTGTGAAACCATACACGTAGTCGAATCCCAACTCATGGGGACCACCTGTAAAGGTTTCACCAACTTTTGGGGCTCCTTTTTGATTTCCCGTCCAATTCACTCCCAAATGCCATTTACCGATCAGAGCCGTGTTGTAGCCCTGCTGTTTGAGCATTGAGGCCACCGTCAGGCGCGAAGTCGGAATGATCGCGGGCGTTCTCGGCGAACACACACCGAACTGCCCAATCCGCGAAGGATAACGGCCCGTAATCACGCCATAGCGCGAAGGCGTGCAAACCGCCGCGGCGCTGTGACCATCCGTGAAACGCATCCCCTCTTTCGCGAGTTGATCCATATTCGGAGTGAGCAGTGCGGACTCGGGATCATAGCACTGTGGCTGGCCGTAGCCCATATCGTCGAAATAGACGAAAACGATATTGGGCCGGCTCTTCGACGAATGCGAAACCGGTATACTTACAGCTTTCGGCGCTAGCACGTTGTCCGATGCGTTTAGCGCGGTCAGCTCTTCACCGATGACTGCTGCCACCCGCTCAGCCAGCGCATTCGATCCTACGGGCTTGAAGTGCACATTCGTAGGCAGCTGCCACTCGTCAAGGTGCGGCAGGACATAGGCGTGTAGATCGTTCACCCGGATGCCGTTGGCCTCCATCATCTCAAGCGCAGTGGCGTTGTAGCGCACCGGAGCTTCCGGCACGCGCAACGGGTTCAGCGTGCCTGGCACTACCGGCGTAGTCGTGGCAAATATGAGCTCTGCTCCGGTTGCTTTGAGCTTTTCGATCAGCACCTGCATATTCGCAGTATACTCCTCAAGAGTTGCCTGCGTAGGATCATTCGGATCGTTCGATTTATCATTGGTGCCTGCGGTCTTCACATGCTTGAGATCATGCAACCCCCAGTTGAAATGGATCACATCCCATTTTTCTGCTGCCAACCATCGATCAATATTGGCGATCCCGTAACCAGTGCCATTGCAATTCTCGCGACGATTGCCTTTGCGCCCCATCGGACGAAAGACGTTGGCTCGGTCCGCCAGAAGCGCACGCACCTGCAGGGTGTAACCAATCGAGATGGAGTCACCTAGGATCAACACATTCGGCAGAT